>CAZEPQ010000007.1:0-31086 GCA_964514175.1 uncultured Oscillospiraceae bacterium | reverse complement strand
CCGTCTCTCTTTCGACGGCAGGGGGATTCATTAGCTTAACTTAGTGACATTGTCCTACCGGGACGTCCTTGTTTTTTCTTGCGCTGGAGAATAAATGGGGGTATAATGAAGCCATCTATTTTTGGGAGATCTGCTTATGAAAACACTCTTGCTAGTTCTTGTGGTCGCCGCTGCGGCGGTGCTTCTACTTTCTTTCCTGGTTTTTCTGCTCGTATTTTACTCCCCGAAGCGGAAGCCCGGTGCTGAGGAGGACCTTACCCCGCTTGGCGGTAAGTCCTGCGAGCCCTTCAGGGACGTAATGCTGGCGGGGATGCGGGAATGTTTGGATACACCCCACGAAGACGTTTACATAACTTCTTTTGACGGTTTGAAGCTTCACGGCAGATACTATGAATTTATTCCCGGAGCGCCTATGGAACTGATGATGCATGGCTATCGGGGCACGGCCCTGCGGGATTTTTGTTTGGGACTTCGGCGCTGCAAGGCTCTGGGGCATAACGCTCTGGTTATCGAAGAGCGGGGCAGCGGACAGAGCGATGGCTGTGTGATCTCCTTTGGAATCAACGAGCGGCGGGATTGCCTTTCCTGGGTGGAATACATGGTGGAGCGGTTTGGGCCGGACTGCCAAATCATTCTCACAGGCATCTCCATGGGTGCCTCTACGGTGCTGATGGCAGGGGGGATGGAGCTTCCCAAAAACGTGGTGGGGATCCTTGCGGACTGCGGCTTTACCTCCGCCAAGGCCATCATTGAGCAGGTCATGGCGCGGCACCATATGCCGGCAAAAATTCTGTATCCTCTGGTGAAACTGGGGGCACGGCTGTTCGGAAGGTTTGATCTGGAGGAATATTCCTCTATCAAGGCTATGAAGGAATGCTGTGTGCCTGTGATCTTCTTCCATGGGGAGGCGGATCATCTGGTGCCCTGCGATATGAGCCGGGAAAATTTTGAGGCTTGCATTGCGCCCAAGCAGATCCTGACGGTTCCCGGAGCGGGCCATGGACTGAGCTATCTGGTTCAGCCGGAGGAATATGTGAAGGTATTAGGGGAATTTGCGGAGGAATATTGGTATCGTAAAGCTGCTGCGATAGAATAAAAATGGAGACGCCGAAAGGCGTCTCCAAAATCATATTACCGATAAATAACGTCCATATCCTTCACCATCAGGGGATTGATCTCAATGCGGATGGGATCTCCCACCTGACAGGGGATATTGGTCACATCACAGATGGTTTGCACCATGCCGATGTGTCCAAGTACCCGGGCGGGCTTGCCATTGACAGTGATGTAAATAGCCTTTCTCTTGAGAAATGCCTTCACATAGCCGAGTCCTCCACGGACACAGTCACGGAATCGGAAGATATCATCATCATGGGCAGTGCCGAAGCCGTGGTAATAGCCCACGCCGCAGATGGCGATTTTGGTGTTCCGTTTTGCCACCCAGGCGGCACCGTAGCCCACGGAATGGCCCTTGGGAATCTCACGCACCAGCTCCACCTGGCTTTCACACCAGCCCAATTTCTTCAGGCCCATGTCTCCCGGGAAGGAGAGACGGCCCAACAGGGCAGACCCCAGACGGACAGCATCCAGGTGCATTTCCGGGTATTTGAGAAATGCGGAGGAATTACAGCAGTGCCGGGTACCCACAGCAATGCCTTTTTCGGTGAGGGTCTCGCAGACACCTGTGAAGGCAGTAAACTGTGCCTTAGTGGCAGCGTCGTTGGAAAAGGCGCTGTGGAAGTGGGTGTAGATGCCGGTGACATTCAGATGCTCCAGAGAATATACTTTGGAGATATCCTCGATCTCTGTGGGATGGAAGCCATAACGGCCCATGCCAGTGTCCAGCTTTACATGGCAGGAGAATTCCTTGCCCAGTTCGGCGGCCACGTCCTCCATGACCATGGCACACTGCAGACTGCCTACAGTAGCAGTGGCACCCAGCTCCAAAAGCTGGGATAGCTCGTTCTTGAGGCAGGTGGAACGCATCATAAGGATCTCTTCGGATTCAAAGCCGTTTTCCCGGAGGGCCTTGACTTCTCCTAGCTCTGTGACGGCAAAGCGATCCACGCCGCCCTGCTTTAAAGCCTTTGCCATGGGAATCAGTCCCAGGCCATAGCCGTTTCCTTTGATGACGCCATAGATGGCGGTAGAACCGGCCTTTTCTGTCAGAATTTTAATGTTTTCCTGCAATGCAGCCTGATCTACGATATATGATTTCATACGTCCGGGCCTCGCTTATTTCTTGTTTTTCAGAATATAGAGCTTGGTACGCAGGTTCATGAAGATGGGCTTTGCAGTGGTAATAAACCAGTTTACAGGCTTGTTGAGCACCATGTCCATCTCACCCACGAATTCCACATAGTCACCGCCGAAGCCAAGCTTGAACTTGTAGAGACCATAGAGGGGATGATCTTCGCCTACACGACCGGGAACACCACGGAAGTCATAAATACGGCAGCCCTTTTCCACGGCCCATTCGATCATGTTCCACTGAAGCATGTAGTTGGGCATCAGGTTGCGGTGCTCGTTGGCGGAAGCGCCATAGAGATACCAGACCTTGTCGCCGTACCAGATGGCCAGGGTGCCTGCAATGGCCTTGCCCTCATAGTAGGCCATATAAAGCCGTGCATGCTCGCCCAGGTTGTCCAGCATGTTTTCAAAATAGCTGGCCTCACGGGTCACAAAGCCGTCACGGACGCCGGTTTCCAGCATGAGCCGTGCAAATTCCGGCACCTCTTCCTTGCCTACGATTTTGGTGGTGACGCCCTTTTTGGCACCGGTACGGACCTTGCGGCGGGTGGACTGGGACAGTGCTGCCAGCAGCTCTTCGGAGGTTTTGCCCTCTACGTTCAGACGGAAGACATACTGGGGCTGAATGGCATCAAATTCCTCGCCAGCACCGGTGAGCTGAAAGCCCAACTCTTCCAGGCTCCCCGTGTACTCGGTCTCGGAGGAGGGCACATCGGGGTCAATCTTGATGACGTAGGAGTGGTGCTTCTTCGCCAGCTTCTTGGCGCCGTCCACCAGATCCTTCAGGGTTTCTTTGTCATCCAGGTCGGTGACAGGGCCACGGCAGGCGTACATCATGGTAAAGGGCAAGCCGGGGATGATTTTACGGATCAGAACGGCCATGGAGCCCTTGATCTTTCCGTTTTCATCCCGGGAGACGATGGCTTCCCAGTGCCACATGGGTTTCTGCTTTGCCCAAAGGATGCTCTGGGCGAAGTGGCCCTTGGGATGGGCGGAGATAAACGCTTCGTATTCGGGAATCTGTTCTTTGGTAATGATTTCAGACATAAGTAAAACTCCAATATTATATTCTTTCACAGGCTGCGATAAAGGCAGCCCAGATATTTCTTGCGTGCTGATAGCTCTGCCACAGATGTTCCGGGTGCCACTGGACGCCCAGGAAGAAGGGATGTCCCGGCAGTTCTATGGCCTCGATGATGCCGTCGGGGGCGGTTGCGCTGACGGTAAACCCGGGGGCGGGATTCAAAACAGCCTGATGATGCATGCTGTTAACAGAGATGTGTTCGTGGCCCAGGGTTTCGTGCAGCAGAGAACCGGGTAAAACGGAGATCTGATGGTGGGGGATATCGTAGGGCATTGCCTGACGATGGACCACCTTGGAAGGGGCCTGGGTGGGAAGATCCTGATAGAGTGTTCCGCCGCAGGCTACGTTCATGATCTGCAAGCCACGGCAGATGCCAAGGACAGGCTTGTTCATCTCACGGAGACGCCTGAGCATGTAGTACTCTTGGTTGTCCCGCAGTAGAGCCTGATAGCCGCATTCCGGCAGCTTCTCCTGGCCGTACAGCTCCGGGCTGATATCCTGTCCGCCGGTGAACACGAAACCGTCGCAGCTTTCCAGATAGGTTTCCCAAAGCTCTGGGGAATCAGTCAGCGGCAGCATCATGGGCAGGCCTCCGGCGGTTTCCGCACCGCCGAAGTACAGGGGATTGATCCACAGAGTTTGGTTTTCGCTGTTATACAGCGGCAGTATGCCAATGCGTGGACGCATGGGAAAGGCCTCCTTTATGCGTGGGGAACGGTGTCGCGGGTGGTGATGACATGCTCGGTGACCTGAACGGAGGTGGTTCTAATGAAGGACGTGTCAGGATCACGGAAGCAACTGCGCTCTACAGCACAGTCGTCATAGTCGGGGCCGTGGGCGATCTTCAGATAACCCTCATCCACAGGAAGTCCTGTGGTGGGGTCCAGGGCCCGCCAAACTCCGCCGCAGTAGACCTCGGCCCAGGCATGAGGTTTATCCACACCCACCGCCAGACCGTTGACAAAGCGGGCTGCAATGCCGGACAGTCGGCAAAGGGCCAGAAGCACATGGGCGTGATCCCGGGCGTCGCCATTGCCGGAGGCAAAGACCTCCTTGGCGGTACGGACGGTGCCGGGGTCTGTCAGAGTCAGAAGTTTATGGGTCATGCTGCACAGGGCCTTGGCACGGGACCAGTCATCCTGAGGTAGCGCACCGGTGGCGGTGAGCTGAACCATGTGGGAAGAGGGCTGTGTATGCCGTGTGGGGTAGAGGTACAGCCGATCCAGAGGATCGTGGGTCAGATACTTGGATGAAAGCACAAAGCCGGAGGCGGTAAAGCTGAAGCTGTCGTGCTTTTTATCAATGGTGCCGGTGTACATCTCATTGCCGAATACATCGGGGAGATGGGTCAGCGCGGCGTGGGGCTTAATGCTCAGCTTGTGGGCGTAGGAACGCTGAAAGGGATAGGTACCGGGCATACATCTGAGCAGGAAGCTGTGCTTTAGAATGGGCGTTTCAAATTCCTGCTGGACAGAGAAGGTAAATGCATATTTTTTCATCTCAAAAACCTCCTCATTCGTTCATAACCCAGGTGTCTTTGAAGCCGCTGACGGGATTTCCCTGGGAATCCATCACGGTGAATCGGCTCAGTCCGCCCATCCAGACACGCAGAGAGTCAGAGTGGACGGTATAGGCGCGGAAGTCGCACCGGGCGGACTGGGTACTTTCCCCGTCGGCACCAAGCACCGGCAACTCTTCCACATCAATGAGCTCCTGGGCAATGAATTTTCTGGGGCTGCGGATGATCCGCATGGCCAGCGCTGCTTTTTCTGTTTCAGAAAGGTTCTTGCCATAAATGGCACCGGTGCGGCGGTCACTGCCGACCTCCTTAAAAATCAGCGCGTCCATGCTGGAAAGAATGTATTCCCGCTGCTCCGGGTACCAGGGAAGGTAGGTGGGGATTCCGGGGAGAATGGGTTCCTCGTCTAAATAATAGCGGATCATGGCGGGAATAAAGCAGGCCAGACCACGATCCTCAGCCACAGAGCAGCCGGGGGCATTGATGATGGCGATTTTTCCGGCGCAGTAGACCTCCATAAGATGGGGAATTCCGCAGGGGGTTTTCTCGTCAAAGCACAGGGGGTCCAACATGCTGTCCAGGGCCAGACGATGGAGAATGGATACCTTCTGGAAGCCGCCGGCAGGGGCACGGTAATAAAGCTTATTGTCCATGACAATGAGCTGATCCGCTACCGCTACCACAGCGCCGGTGAGGGAGGCCATGTAGCCTAGCTCAAAGGAGGAAAGACCATCCTGGCCCTCACTGAGCAGTACCACGATGCCGTCCTCCAGATTGGGGTCGTCATCCATAATATCCTGATAGAGCTGCCGCAGCAGAATGTCGAGGCCGCAGTTGTCGCAAAGGGAAGGAACATCGTAGCTCTCCGGGGTGATCTCCTGGCAGAGCTTTCTGGCGAAGTGGGGATAGACAATGCCATCGGGCACAGAGAGACTGTCCTCCATGGCGTACCAAGTGCCGTCCTTACCGCATACCAGATCCGTGGCAGTGATATGGGTATAGATGCTCTTAGGCGGTGTGATGTCCATGCACTGAGGGCGAAAATCCGGGGAGGAGAAAACAAATTCCTCAGGGATGATGCCATCCCGCAGAATATTTCGCTGATGATAAATGTCGCTGATAAACAGATTCAGAGCGTTGATGCGCTGGATAAGTCCCTGCTCCAGTTGGGTGAAGGTCTCGGAGGATAGTACCCGGGGAATGGGGTCATAGGGATTTTCGGTGATCTGACGCTGTCCCTGCCGAACTACGGCAAAGCGTGCACCCTGCTGTTGCATCCAACTGTTCACATGCTGCCTTTGCTGCTGTCGTTTTTCCATGAAAGAACCTCCTTTGTGAGGTCGTAATTATCTATTGAATAATGTTAACACAACTTCCCGGAATATGCAACGACAGAAAACGGAACATTTCACAAACAATTCATAAAAATTTAATGCAAAAGGGTCCGTGCTGTATTATACTATGACTGAAATTATCAGGGGTGCAGTGTGCCCTTTTTAAATAAGATGGAGGGGCTAATATGGATCCTTTCGAGCAAAATTCCGATTATATGGAAGATGCGTATCCCTATGAAAGCTATTACAGCACCGGTGGAAGCTACCGCCCGCCCAAAGCGCCGAAAAATTATGGCTGGCTGGTGGCGGTGGTGGGTGCGATCCTGCTGTGTGTTTCCGGTATATCCACTGTGTATCGTGGGGTTTCTGATTATGTGAATGAAGAGACTTCGCCGGAAAGCGCCGCTGCGGTACAGGCTGCTGTTACCACTGCCGCGGTCAGCGACACGGTGGAACAGGCCCAAGCGCCTGTATATGATACCAATGCGTATCTGGGTACCGGCATGGTGCTGAACATTACCGATAGTACCGGCGAAGAAATGCCCCTGCAGGACATCTATAAAAAGGTGATCCCCAGTGTGGTTTCCATTACGGCCATCGGTGACAGCGGTGCCGCCACAGGTACCGGCATCATCATGTCCTCTGACGGCTATATTATTACCAACTATCATGTGGTTACCACTGCAAAGCAGATCACTGTGCTGCTCACCAGCGGCGAGGAATATCAGGCTGCGGCTGTGGGCGGAGATGAGACCTCAGATCTGATGGTTCTCAAGATCGAGGCCCAAGGGTTGACACCGGCGGAGTTTGGTAATTCCGATTCTGCGGAGGTGGGGGACCAGGTGGTAGCCATCGGCGACCCCTTGGGAACGGAGCTTCGCGGCACCATGACAGACGGTATCATTTGCGGCATCCAGCGCAATATCAGCGTGGAGGACCGTACCATGACCCTGATGCAGACCAATGCGGCTCTGAACTCCGGTAACTCCGGTGGACCTCTGGTGAATATGCGGGGACAGGTTATTGGCATCAATACCATGAAGATCGCATCCAGCTATACCTCTGTGGAGGGCATCGGCTTTGCCATTCCCATTGCAACAGCCAAGCCCATTGTGGATGAACTGGTGGAGCAGGGCTATGTTTCCGGTCGTCCTGCCTTTGGCTTTACGGTGGAGGTGCTGGATACTCAGGTGACCATGTACTTCAAGCTCCCTGGAAGATTGTGCATTGAGTCTGTGCAAGCCAACTCCGACGCCTATGCCAAGGGCATCCGGGCCGGCGATATCATCACTGCCATTGAGGGTGTTGAGGTAAGCTCTACGGATGAATTTAACCGCATTAAAAACGAGCATGTGGCCGGTGAGGAACTTATGCTGACCATCTATCGAAACGGTGTAAGCTATGAGGTCTCAGTCAAACTGATGGACCGGGCAGATTTGAATTAAATGTTGAAAATAAGATGACAAGAGCGCTGGTGCGAAAATGCATCAGCGCTCTTTACTTATGGAATTTCAATGATGGATTCTTCCACGATGGACGCTTCCATTTCCGAGGATATTTCTTCTTCCGAAGAGGATTCCTCCGTAGAAGAGTTCCCTACGATGGTGGGGTCGCCAAAGGTTGCGGTGTCTACTACGTCCACCAGGGCGGTTTCCTGATTGCCGGAAGAAAGCACGTCCGTCAAAGCAGTGGTGGTAACGAAGGTATCGGCACTGTAAAGATAAAGCACATCGGTGATCCCGTAGTTGTTCATAATGGAATTTACATTATCATAATAGTACCGAGGGTCGATCATGATGATGTTTTCGTAATAGGGGAGCAGGAACTGAACAAAGCAGTTTGCGTAAGAGTCCTTAAACAACAGGAGATTCTTGTCATTGTTCGCAGTGGTCTTGATCTCTACAATGGAGTGGTTTCCGCCGAAGAACACAGTGTACTTGTCCTTGACCTCCAGACAATCGCTGCGATAAACAGAGCAGACCTTTTCGGTGGAGTCGGGATAGACAACATAGTACTCTACGTTGGAATCTGTGGGAGCGTAGACCTGAATTTCATCGGTGGTGCTGTGAGAGCCGCTCTTGGAGGACAAGGTGCCCTCAAAGCTGTCTGTGACGGTATAGGCCTGATATTCCGTGTTGACGGTGATCCCCATGGCGCCGGCAACGCTGCGGAAGGTGTAATATGCACCGAGAGAGGTCCAGTGGTGGTCTGTTTTATAGTAGATGTATTCAGTATTATGCTCTGTCAGGGGAATTGCGGCGTTTAGAACAGTGATGGAACTGTCGAACTGTTTGGTGACTGTATCAATGTCCTGGAGCTGTTCCCGTACCGGAGCATTCTTTGGTAGATAATCTGACAATATGGTGGCAGCGGAGGGGACCAGCATAACATTCATGGAAACCTCGGGGTAACTGGCGGCAAAGGTGTTGACAGCCTCCACAGAGGATGCGAGGGCTTCTTCGTCAGGTGTCTCGGGGGGAGACATAAGATAGTCATTGTCACACAGATATACGCCGCCTGCTTCCTTTCGGCCCAGTATAGATTCTTCTGCCAGCTTTAAGGATATCCACTTGTCGCGAAGGAAAAACTGATCGCTGAAATGGTCGGTGAGACCGGAGAAATAGGAGCCGTCGGCAAGGGCGGTCAGAGAAAAGTCAGGCTTTTGTGCAAGGGAGCGGTTTTCTGTGTCAGAATACTCCTTGTCCTGGACGCAGATGTTGATAATGGCGAAGATCAGCAGCAAAAGAAGGAAGGCTAGTGAAAGGAGTACGTTATGGGTCTGTTTCCTCCGGGCAGCCATACGACGCTGCTTTTTCATTTGCAGTTTTACGTTTTCGTCCACAGTGCATTCACCTCCTTAGAACTGGAAATACAGGAAGGACGTATAAGTGGAACTGACAAGGTAGCCCACAGTCAGGATTAGAAGAACGATGTAGCAGACCACGGAAACGTACATGGCAGCATTGCTCTTCCAGTAGGCCAGCTTCTGATGGAAGCGCTGTACCAGGGGGGCGCTTCCGATGACAGCAATGATCAGGAGAATGATATTGCTGGAGAGATAATACTTTGCTGTGGCATCCAGGAAGCCCATACCGTCGGAACCGAACATCTGACCATAGTAGTGCAGTGCGGAACCCAAAGAGGGGCAGAAGAACAGGACCCAGCCAAAATAGACGATAACCATGGTGATAAGCCAGCGAAGGAGATTTGGAACCTTTTCAAGGAAGTCTTTCAGTACAAACTTTTCCAGAATGATAAAGATACCATGGTACAGGCCCCAGAACAGGAAGTTCAGGGTGGAACCATGCCAGATGCCGGTGAGCAGGAACACGATCAGGTTGTTGATGATGGTTCTGGTCTGACTCTTGCGGTTACCGCCTAGGGGGATGTAAACGTAGTTGCGGAACCATGCGCCCAGGGAAATATGCCAGCGGCGCCAAAATTCTGCGATACCGGTGGAAAGATAGGGATAATCAAAGTTCTTGTCGAACTGGAATCCGAACATCTTTGCAAGGCCGATGGCCATATCGGAATAGCTGCTGAAGTCAAAGTAAAGCTGGAAGAAATACAGCAGGGCACCCAGCCATGCAGTGCCTGCGGACATGGAGTCCAGCGCAAAGATGGCGTTAAAGGCAGTGCCCAGATTGTCAGAGATCAGAACCTTTTTAAACACGCCCACAAGGAACATATTCAGTCCGGCGCCAAACTTGCCGGGAGTGATCTCGCGTTCCCTGAGCTGGTTCTCCATATCACGATATGTAACGATAGGACCTGAGAGAAGTTTAGGGAAGAAGGTCACATAGGTTGCATAGTGGATAAAGTTCTTCTGTACAGGTGTTTTTTTCCAGTACACATCCAGCACATAGGAGAGGACGGTGAAGGTGTAGAAGGAGATGCCCAGCGGCAGGGAAAGCTCTGTATAGCGTAGGCTCAGCCCGGTGATGGAGTTGATGCCGCTGATCAGTGCCGCAAAATATTTGAAGAAGCACAGCAAAAGCAGATTCACCACCACGGCAATGATCATGCTGACTTTTGCGGCAGTGGGGCGTTCGGCGGAATGAAACTCGTCGATTTCAATGCCGGTGACGTAGTTGAAAATTATGCTGAACAGCATTAAAACGATGTAGGCGGGGTTGCCCCAGGCGTAGAAGAGCAGGCTGATGATTACAAGGGTCACATTGCGGAAACGCTTGGGAGTGACAAAGTATAGGATCAAGCTCAGAGGGAGAAATATAAACAGGAAATAAAGACTGCTGAAAATCATATCTCAATTCCCTCCTTATAGTGCGCCCAGGAATACATCGCGGACAGGGGCGGTATCTTCTGCGGAAATGAACAGAATATAGTTTCCACGGACCTCCACAACGGCGTCCTCAAGCATTTCGTATTGGGTTTGTGCATAGCCTTCAAAGCTGTCCATCTGTGTGGCGATGCGGTTTTCGATGGCAGCAACTACAGCGTCCTGCTGGGAGATATCCGCGAGCTTCACCACAAGCAGCTCCTCCGCACCCATGTTGGTGGTGGGGGTGTAGAGCAGGAAGCCTTCGTACTCGGCAGGATCCAGACCATAGAGACGCTTGGCCATCTGGTTGTCTGCAAGCTGCATGATCGTAATGTCTGTTTGTGCGGTGACTGCCTCAGACATTACGGAAAAATCTGTATTGCTCTCGCTGCCCTGGAAGGACAGACTACAAATAAAAATGATTACAAGAATCAATGACAGCCATTTGCTGGTCTCAAGCAGTGAAATCTTTGTTTTAGTGTTCATTATGTTGCACCTCTTAAACCATTATTCTGTTTCCGCCAGAGCAACTTCGCTGTCATATATGGCCATGATCATGTTTGTGGCCCAATGGGAATAAAAGGTTGACATAACGTGGATTCCGTCGGCCTCATATAGGCTGGCGTATTCCTCGCAGAGTGGCGTATTGTTCACATAGTAACAGCCCAAGGCGCTACACATCTCCTCAAGAGCAAGGTTATATTCAGGAATATCATACCAAGCGGTGGAGGTGTTAAAGGCGGGGGAATAGGCAAGAAGAATGGAATTGATGAATATTTTGGTGTCCGGAAGCTGGCTCTGGATGGAACGAATGATTTCGGAAAAATCTGCTGCGTAATCCTCAGGAGAGGCCCACATTTCGCTGCCTACGTCATTTATGCCATAGCTGATGAACAGATATGATGGATTCATTGCAACAATTTCGGGGATTTGAGCCTCCAGGGTCAAAATTGTGTCACCTTTTTCTGCAAGGACACGGTTTTGATCCAAAAATTCATAGAAATCAAAGCCCATAACACGGGAATCTCCCATCAACATATAGTCCTCAAACAGACTCCAAATGGAGATCTCGCCGCTTTCCAGTTCGGTAAGCTTGGCTTCCCGCTGTTCCAGTAACTCTTGGCGGCGATATTCCTTCAGTGTGGTTTCCACGAGGGTTGGATCCTTGGCCTCCAATTCATGAAGGTAGGCTACCCCCTGCAAGGCTGGTTCTTCGGCTTCTTCTGATGGGCGGGCGCTTTTTCCTGCAATGACGGCAATAAAGATAAGTGCGATAATGAATATAAAAATGCCTGCAATGGGCAATTGCTTATTTCGATGCATGGTTCCGGCACTCCTTGTATGGTATAGATTTAGAAGGACCATAAGATCGTTATCCTATTATATTATAGGTTTCGACGAAAGTCTACATAATTTCGTTATCTGGAAAACAAATTTTCATAATGGCGAAAGATGTTTGAATTTCGAATAATTCAGAGATTTTTGTAATTTCATGTTTCCTTTTCCCAAAGTTTGCGGTATACTATACACCAATAGAATTGAGGAATCGAGGCGAGTAGAAGCATGGTATTTTCCAGTATGTTGTTTGTATTTTTGTTTTTGGCGGCCAACCTGGTCTCGCAGGCTGTTCTGAAAACAACGAAGGCAAAGAACATTGCAATGGTAGTGTTTTCGCTGATCTTTTATGGTTGGGCCGGTCCCAAGTATTTATTATTACTATTGGGAATGGTACTGATCTGTTTCCTGGGCGGATTGATGGTCGAAAAAGCGCAGGAACAGAGTATGCGGAAAACATATATGATTATAACGGTGGCGCTGTGCCTTGTAATTTTGGGCATTTTCAAATATACAGGCTTTTTCCTGAGCAATATACAGGCGATTTTGGGCGTTCCGAAGGTCATTCCGGAGATCGCACTTCCCATAGGCATTTCCTTCTATACCTTCCAGCTGCTGTCCTATGTGGTGGATGTCTACCGGGGAGAGGTGGAGGCTCAGAAGAAATACTGGATGCTGTTGTTGTATGCCAGCTTGTTCCATCAGTGTGTTGCCGGTCCCATTGTGCGGTATCAGGATGTCTGTGAAGACATCGAAAAAAGAAAAAACACCATACAGGAGATCAGCAACGGTATCAGCCGATTTACCATTGGTCTGGCCAAAAAGGCCATTCTGGCAAATGGCTGTGCTGTAATTGCGGATGGTTTCTTTGCGGTCACCACAGAGGAATTGGCGGTTCTACCCGTACTGGGCGTAATGCTGGGTGCCCTGGCCTACATGCTGCAGATTTATCTGGACTTCTCCGCATACTCTGATATGGCCATTGGCATGGGCCTTATGTGTGGATTCCACTATAAAGAGAACTTCAACTATCCCTACCTGGCGGACTCTGCCGGTGAATTCTGGCGCAGATGGCATATTTCTCTGAGCTCGTTCTTCCGGGACTATGTGTATATCCCGCTGGGGGGTAATCGCTGCAAGGTCAGCCGTCAGATGCTGAACCTGTTTGTGGTCTGGTTCCTGACCGGTATGTGGCACGGTGCCAACTGGAACTTCATTTTTTGGGGACTGTATTATTTGGTGTTCCAGGTTTTGGAGCGTTTTATTCTAAAGGAGCGTTTTACGTCCCTGCCGAAGGCGGTCCGACATATTTATCTGCTGGTGGTTGTGTACATCGGATGGATCATCTTTAAGTTTACGGACATGACTCAGCTTGGCATTGTGCTTAAAGGTCTGGTCGGTCTTAATGGAAATGGATTTACCAATGTGAATGTCACATTGACCTTGAAGAATAATATCTTCTTCCTGCTTTTTGCGGCGATTTCCGTAACCTCTTTTGGAAAGACCTTCAGACTGATTCTGAAGAACCTTTCCCGCCGAGGCGGTACATGGTTTGTGATCAATGGCGTGTGGGAAGTAGTGCATCCTGTGCTGCTTCTGGTGCTGTCCGCCATGGCGCTGGTAGGAGACAGCTATAATCCGTTCCTTTATTTCCAGTTCTGAGAGAGGTGGGCACCATGAACAATAAGAAATTTCGACAGTTGAATGGGATGATTCGGGGCGGAAAGATCCTAGCCTTTTTCGCGGCATTGATGATCATGGCTCTGATTGGACTGATGTGGTTCCTTCGACCGGACACCTCCGCTGTGGAAAAACGTACACTGACAGAGTTCCCGAAGCTTACATGGACATCCTTCTGGGATGGCAGCTTCTTCTCGGAGGTGGATACCTGGTATGCAGATACCTATCCTCTGCGGGAGAGCCTGATTTCTGCCAATCAGACGATGCAGGGGCTGTATGGTATCCGCGGGGAGCAGATCGTTGGCGAGACGGTGGTGGCAGATGAGATTCCCGATCCGGGCAGTGTAGCGGTTGCGCCGCAGCCTTCGCCGTCTGCAGAGGCGGAACCCTCACCCAGCCCCTCTGAGGAAGTCCTAGAGGACGGAACGGTCACGGAGCTTGGTGAGATGAACGGTACGATCTACATCACAAACAATGCCGGGTACGGTTTGTATTATTTCAGCCAGAGTGGCGCGGACAGCTATGCCGCAACCATGAACCAGATCTATGAAAATGTCAAGGACAAGGTAAATATGTATGTAATGGTGGCACCCATCAGTGCAGGTGTCATGCTGGACCAGTCAGTTCTGGATGATATGGGTTGCAGTGATGAGGGAAAGGCCATCGAGTATGTATATAGTCAGCTCAATGAAGGTATCCATACACTGGCGGTATATGAGAACCTGAAAAAGCACAATGCGGAATATATATACTTCCATACAGATCACCACTGGACGCAGCTTGGTGCATATTATGCCTACGAAGTATTCTGTGAGGAGAAGGGCATAGAGGCCCATGCTCTGGAGGAATTTGAGACCATGGAATTTGAAAACTTCCTGGGAACCTTCTACTCCAGCTCCAATCAATCCTCGGAATTGGCTTCTAACCCGGACACGGTGGTGGCCTATGTTCCCAATGGAACGAATACCATGACCATGCACATGCAGGACGGCAGCGTGGTGACATGGAATGTGATCCACGATGTTTCCGCTTATGCGACCTCTGAGCTGTATGCAGCCTTTGTGGGCGGCGACAGACCTTTGAGTTATGCACATAATGAGAGTATTACCGACGGCAGCGCGGTGATGGTTATCAAGGATTCCTACGGAAATGCCTTTATTCCCTGGCTGGTGGATCATTATGAGTATGTGTATTGGGTGGACTATCGGTACACCAGTAATACCATCTCTCAAATGGTGGAGGATTATGGCATTCAGGACGTTATCTATGAGTGCCATATTTACAACGCAACCAGCGATGGTGTACTTGATCGGTTTGCAGCCATCGGACAGTAAGTATTAAAAAGGGGCTGTCTCACTAAGGAAAGTGAGGCGGCCCCTAAAAATACAAAAAATAACGACGGTGCTGTCTCCCATGATTCCTGAGAATTATGAGAGACAGCACCGTTCGCTATGTTACGTCGTCAGTACCGAATAGTGTTCCGTAATAATCAATGGAAACAACTTGCTTCGAGAAATTGAGTTTGTTGGCTACGATCTGTTTGATGCGTGAGATGTATACATCGTCCACTTCCACGCCCTCGTTGGGATAGAAGGTCTGCTCGTAGGAATCATATTTGCCCTTGTCGGTGACCCAGGAGTAAGTATTCCACAGCACGATGGGTTCCTCGTCAGAGAATACATCCCGACCAACCAGAAGCCTGGAATCATACTCCAGACCAAACAGATTGGAAAGAGTAGGGACGATATCCAGGGAGTATGTGGGCTCAGAGATCTCGCAGGCAAGGTCCTTGTATTCATTTTCTAAACAGCCAGACCAGATGATCCAGGAGTTGTGATCCTGTTCCCAAGAGTGCTCGGGGGTGTATCCGTAGAGATCGGAGACATAATCCTCAGTGTTGTAGAAAGCGTCGTTCTTCTCAAGTCCGTAAGGATAGTGATCGGAGCAAATGCATATTACAGTGTCATCCGCAATGCCCTTTGCCTCCAGACTTTCCACCAGGTGGGTCATAGCGTTTTCGAACTCCATCTGGTAGCAGAAGTAATATGTGGTGACATCCTTATAAGTATTCCCAAGGACAGCCTCCACCCGGCTGAGGTAGCTGGTTGTGAAAAAGGAATCTTCGGTGTAGATACAATGACCGCTGAGGGACATATAGTAAATGCTGAAGGGCTGGTTATCGGCATAGGTTTCCAGTGTAGCATCAAAAGTGGCGGTGTCGGAGTAGTCCGTTGTCAGTTCTTCAAGTCCGTTGCCGCGGCCCAGATATGTGGAGTATCCCAAATTCTCATGGGTCAGATCACGGTCATAGAAATCATATACGCCGCTGTGGAAGGCTGCACTATAATAGCCCTCACGTTGGAGCTGGTTGCCCAGGGTGAAATAGTTGTTACAATACTGGGTCTTAACCATGGATTCCACGCCTTCCACAGGTGCCAGACCCATTAGAAAAGAGTATTCGCCGGAGGAGGTACTGCCACCCCATGTGGGCTGGTAGAATTCGGAAAAATAGAAGCCGTTATGGGTCAGTCGATAAAGGGTAGGCGTAAGCTCCTCGTCTATTACGACATCGGAAAAGGCCTCGGCACAGATCAAAATCAGGTTTTTGCCTTCAAAGATTCCTGTGTATTCGTTCTGTTTGCTGGGGGTTAGGGAATCGACGTAGGTGTGCAGTGACTTCAAAGTTTCATCCGAGGTGGATTCTGCCAAAGCGGCAAAATCAATATCCATTACATTATCGCCGTAGATAATGGGCTCCTCATCCTCCACAATGGAAATGATTTCGCTGGGGGAAGGGGCAGCTTCGGTTTCAATCACAAAATCAGTGCTAGGGCCGCCGCCGAGCAGCTCATATTTTCCGTTCAGACGGGAACTGGTCAGAAGACCAAAGGTCTGAGTGGCGGAGTTGAAATCAAATTGTGTGTCGTATTTATCTCCTGTTTTACCTGTATTTGCAAGCAAAACGCTGAAGCCGCTGATAATTAGCGCACAGGCCAGGACGATTCCCACAAAGGGAAGCTGATAGCGTTTGGCGGGCATTCTCCGGCGACCAGTACCGGTATAGAGAAGCGCTGGTAAAAAGAACAGTACAATTTTCGGGAAACCATGAAAAATTGCCGAGAATAGTTCTCCGCTAAATCCTGTGACCACACCACCTGCACCTGTCAGAATGCCGCCAATGGTCATATAGCTTTGATAGGTATCTCTGACTAGGCATTCAACGGTGAAGAAAAGTGCGGTAAGATACAGCAACACCATACTGATAATCCGGTTGACCTTCGGTTTAAACGCACTGGTTAGCGCGGTGCAGACAAGGCCATAGCCAATGCCAAACAGCAGGGGATAGATCAGGTTGGAAAACAGTCCGGCAGGACCGAAGATACGGAGTAAAATCTCATAATATACAAAAACCACAGGGAAAAGTATCATGTGATTGACTTTCCACTTCTGCTTTCGGTACAGCCGTAGCAGATTTTTCCTGACATTATTGGCGATGCCGAGGTATTCCGAGAGTTTCCCGGCGTTTTTGGTGGATTCATTGGACATATATAACACCTCGTAAATGTGAAAACTGTCGAATTATTGCTAAAAAATATTCTAGCATTCTTTGCTCTAAAACTCAACTATTTTTTATGTGTGATTATTGCGTGGCTTAAAGGACCTGTTGCCAAAAAACAGATTTTATGATATAATCCTAAAGATATGAGTATAAAAACTTCTTTCGCCATTTTTATGTGTAAATTCTCCCGGTTTGTCATCCGCAAGCTGGGCCGGGGCGGCACAGATTTTCCTGGCAGGGTTGCCATGAAGATCTGCCCTGATTTGCTCGAACGGCTGGCAAAGGACGTGGCGACAGTGGTCGTCACGGGCACCAACGGCAAGACCACCACAGCTCGCATGATCGAGCAGGCCATGACCGATTCTGGAATCTCTTTCTTTGCCAACAAGTCCGGTGCGAATCTCCTCAGCGGCGTTACAGCAGAATTTGCGATGCACTCCTCTGTCCTGAAAGGAAAGTGCATGTACGACTATGCCCTCATCGAGTCTGATGAGGCAGCGTTTAAACTCATTGCCGCAATGGTAGACACCAGGGCGGTTGTGGTGACCAACGTGTTCCGGGATCAGCTGGACCGTTACGGCGAGGTCACCGGCACTCTGGACAACATCCGCAAGGGTATCGAAAAGAGCCCCAATGCGGTGCTGTGTCTCAATGCTGATGATTCCCTGTCTGCATCCCTGCACAATGACATGCCCAACCCGGCTGTGTTTTACGGCGTCAATACACCCATCTATAAGGAGCGGGTGGAGGAGGTCTCCGACGCACCCTACTGCATCTGCTGCAAGCATGAGTATGAGTACGACTATGTGACCTACGGCCATCTGGGCGGCTATCGCTGCCCTAACTGCGGCTACCATCGACCCACCCCTCAGGTGGCTGTGACGGAGATCAAGTCCTCCGATGCTGATCAGTCCACCGTGGTGACCAATGTGTCCGGAAAGGACTATACCACGGTCATCAATCTGCCCGGCGGCTACAACATCTATAATGCGGCGGCTGCCATGGCCTTCGGTGAGGCGCTGAAGCTGGATATGGCTACGGTGAACGAGAGTCTTTCTCGATTCCAGTGCGGCTTTGGCCGTATGGAGAAGTTCGATATCAACGGGACTGCCGTTCGTATGATCCTGATTAAGAATCCTGCGGGCTGCAACCAGGTGCTGAACTTCCTGACCAATGTTACTTCGCCCACGGTGTTCGTTGCCGTGCTGACGGACAAGGTTTCCGACGGTACAGACATTAGCTGGATTTGGGACGTGGATTTTGAGCGGCTCAATTCCATGGGCGATAACATCAAGATGATCTATGCCTCCGGCAACCGTGCCGATGATATGGCCATGCGCCTGAAATACGCCGGACTGCCGCTGGAGAAAATCGCGGTGGAGAAGGACTATGGCAAGCTTATGGAGACAGTTACGGCCCAGCCGGATCCGGTCTACCTGATGCCCACCTATACCGCCATGCTGGAGCTGCGCGAAAAGATCAGCCATACCTATGGTTTCAAGGATTTCTGGGAGGCGTGAGTATATGGAACTGAATATTTGTCATCTGTATCCTGACGTCTTGAATCTGTATGGAGACCAGGGCAATGTGACCTGCCTGAAAAAGCGTCTGGAATGGCGTGGTATCGGTTGCAATGTGGAGGGGTGTTCCATCGGTGAAAAGCTGGATGCCTCCAAATATGACATTTTTCTCATTGGTGCCGGTCAGGATTTGGAGCATGGTGTGCTGATGCAAGACATCATGGGCCCCAAAGCTGCTGAGATCAAAGCAGCCGTAGAGGATGAAAAGGTGTTTTTGGCGGTTTGCAGCGGATTTCAGTTGCTGGGCGGCTATTGTGAGACCCCAGACGGCCAGAAATATGATTGCGTGGGTGCCGTGGACATGCATGTGGTGGACAAGGGCCAGCGAATGATCGGCAACTATATGTTTACCTGTGATGATCTGGATGGTCAGACTGTGGTGGCCTTTGAGAATCACTCCGGAAAAGCTTATCTGGGCAGCAAGGTCCGTCCCGTGGGTAAGGTGCTCTACGGTCACGGAAACAACGGCGAGGATGGCTTTGAAGGTGCCCGGTATAAGAATGTGTTCGGTACCTACGGTCATGGCTGTCTGCTGCCGAAGAATCCTGCTGTGGCAGATCTTCTGCTTTGCTGGGCTTTGCAGCGGAAATATCCTAATGTAGCGTTACAGGAGCTGGATGACCTTTTAGAGAACAACGCACACGCGTATATGGAGGCCAGAATTCATGCAGCACAGAATCGTTAAAACAGGTCCGCTTCTGGATGAACAGGGTGTTTTGAGAGAACCCGGCTGGGCAACCTCCTTGCAGCTTGATTATCATCGCAAGGACGTGAAGGCTCCGAAGCTACGTCTGAAGGAGTGGGACTATTATCTCATCACCAACGGACGCTTCGGCGTGGCCCTAACCATTGCCGACAATGGCTATATGGGTCTGGACAGCATCAGCCTTCTGGATTTTGAAAACGGCTGGGAGCAGACCACTTCTCCCATGCGGATCATGCCCATGGGCAAGACCAAGCTGCCGGAAACCAGTGTCACCGGCAACAGCACCATCCATGGCAAGGGCTATCAGATGCTCTTTGAAAATGATGGGGAGACCCGGCGGCTGACCTTCCATATGGATAACTTCAAGGACGGCAAGCCCATCGACGGCGGCATTATCCTGACGGATGTGCCGGAGGATTCCATGGTTATTGCCACGCCCTTCCTGGGTGCTCCCAAGGCCTTCTATTACAACCAGAAGATCAACTGCCTCCGGGCGGAGGGTTCCGTGGATTTTGACGGAAAGACCTATGTTTTTGACAAGGAAGATTCCTATGCGGTGCTGGACTGGGGCAGAGGTGTCTGGACCTACTCCAATACCTGGTACTGGGGCAGCGCTTCCGGTGCTGTGGATGGCGTTCCCTTTGGATTTAACTTGGGCTATGGCTTTGGCGATACCCGTGCGGCCTCTGAGAACATGCTGTTCTATAACGGCAAAGCCCATAAACTGGAGGAAGTCACGTTCCAGATCCCTATGAAGGATGGGACGGAGGATTATATGTCCCCCTGGCGATTCACCTCCAGTGACGGTCGGTTTGAGATGCTCTTTGAGCCTGTGCTGGACCGCAATTCCTACACTGCGGTGGGTCCGCTGTGCTCCGATCAGCATCAGGTGTTCGGTCATTTCACCGGTACGGCTGTTCTGGATGACGGTACACAGATCCATTTGGATCGATTCTTTGGCTTTGCGGAAAAAGTAAGAAATAAATGGTGAGTTTATGAAGAGATTTTTAGCGTGGGTTCTGCGTATTGCCTGCTTTGCCATCATTGGCGCTGCGGTTTATACCTTGGTGAGTTGCCTGATCCATATCAACGATGACCACTCTGCCGCTGCGATTATGGGGCAGAATGGAGTACAGAGCTTTGCCAGCTCTGACCTGACGGAAGGGAACGCTGCGGTTGAAGTGCAGGTAGAGGAAAACCCCACAGTTATTGTCTATGCGGATGGTGAGATTACAGCAAATCGACCCTATTGTACCGTGACAGCGGCCTTTGATGACATTGCCAGCAGTATTCTGGCAACGTTGAGCTGGTATGTGGATGGCGAACTGGTGGATCAGGTGACGGATCGTTTGTTGGTAGAGGGCTCTACTGTCACTACCAGAGTGGAACTGGATGTAGACGAGGCCGAGTCCTCCACGGCCCAGGTGACTGTGGAAGTATCCTTCGATGATAAGCTCCTTGTGGGGGAGGCGCAGGTAAATCTGGTTGTCCCCGAGTCCGGCGAAGAATCTGTGGTGATTCAGACCATGGAGATTCCTGTGACCGCAAAGGCAGATTGCGACGTATATTCCTCTGACAATCTGAAGACAGAGATCGGCTCTATGAGCGAGGGCGATACCGGCCTGCTTCTGGGCTATGAATCAGGAGAGGAAGGCTTTCGGGTGCTGCATCTGCTGCTCAGTGATGGTTCCTTCGGCTGGGTTGATGCGGAAGATATGGAGATTTCGGAGGAGAATTGTACCACCGACGAGGATTATTCTGACGAGGCAAAAATGGAGTTTGTAAATTCCATGCAGTATGACAGCCAGACCAACTTCATGGTATGGGTCAGCCTCTACACCCAGAAGGTCAATGTATTCTCCGGTTATCAGAAGAATTGGCAGTTGCTGAGAAGCTTTGACTGTGCCACCGGCTTGAATACCACGCCTACCACCACCGGTGTGTATACCTATTCTACCTATAAGGATCGCTGGGACATTGGGGATATCTATGTGGAGCCGGTGCTGATCTTCAACGGCGGCGAAGCGTTTACCAGCCAGCCCTATGACACGGAGACAGAGAAGATCTCCGACGACACCATGGGCGAGCCTGCTTCCGGCGGCAGTGTCCGTATGCTGGAAGAAGACATTCAGTGGATGGCTAAAAATCTGCCCCAGGGTTCTCTGGTTGTTATATACTGATTCTTATGACGAAACCGCCTCGCAGCGCTGCGAGGCGGTTTATGTATATTCAGGAGGGCATGAGTTTTGCTTTTTTTAGGGCTATCACGATGACTGGAATCAGCAGAATGTGAAGGATGATTCCGGGAATGGCTTCGGTGACAGCTCCCGCCAGGAACAGGGAAAAGGGGAACTCAGATCCCGTGAGACCGGCCATAATGAAACGAGCCAGCCCCCAAACCAGACGTCCGCCTATCATGGCAGTGATGAGAGAAATATAAATACAGGGAACCTTTTTGGGCAGCAGCCTATACATCAGTCCTGATAGCACGCCGTAGGCAGAAAGCTCAAAGGCCATGGAAATACCGGTGGGAAAAATGGGGGGCATCCCAAAGATCACATAGCGGAGCAGAGGGGCCAAAAAGCCCACCAGAGCGCCCCAGAGAGGCCCACATAGGAATCCGGAGAGCAGCACGGGAATGTGCATGGGACACAGGGCGCTGCCTACTTGGGGGATCTGGCCCGTCAGCAGAGGCAGTACCAGGGCAATGGCGAGACAGAGGGCGCCGCAGACCAATTTGTATACCTTTGAAGTTTTTGTCATATTTAAATCCTTCCCCGGAAAGCACAAGAAGGTATCGTTTCCCGTGCTGGGAAACGATACCTTCTGGTATCCGAATAAAAATCGCTGAAGAAAAAGACTTCTGTCCTGTGATCGGCTTCGTGCCTGACCACAACTTGGATTATACCTCCGTATTTGGGAAAAGTCAACTTCGATTGGAGAGTAAAGTTGACAGCTTGCCCATGGCATCCTCCAGAAGTGCGGAGGTGGAGGTGCTGCTGACTCCCGCAATATAGGTGTCACACTTGGCCATGGGGATTAGAATGCGTGTGGCGGAGCTTTGCCCTACGGCGGCAGCCATGGCAGGGGTCACCTCGCCGAGCAATGCGTCAGCAACTACGATGCCAATGGGGCCGATGATCACGTCAGCCTTCCGACAGGCAACAATGACGGCATTTTCCCCGGTGGCAGCCGCAGTGGCTCCGCCCTTGAGCATATTGGAGGTGGCAATGCTGTTGGTACCCACAGCCAGTAGATTTTCCTCCGGGAATTTCAGGCTGATTTCCTTTACTAGTTGACGGCCAATGTTGCCGCCCTGTCCGTCAATTACCAGAATCGTCATAGCGCTGCCTCCTGAAGATAGTTTAGTCTTAGTATACAATAAAACAAGGTGAAAGAAAAGCCAAATATGCATAAAGAAGAGGGCTGCCTCAAAAGTGAGACAGCCCTTTGAAATTGCAATTACATCACTGCGCCAGCGGGGAACAGGATGAGAGCAAAGATACCTGCAATGATGATGGACAGAACCATACGCTCCAGCCAGATCACCATCAGATGCCAGAACTTCACAGGAACCTCGGTGCCCATGCAGCAGGGAACGAAGGAAGCCAGGAAGATGATAGAAGAAACGGGCAAAACAGCCAGCATGAAGCGGAGTCTCAGGCTCCAAGTGCCGGTGGCAACCAGCAGAGCAGGCACAGTGACCTCGACCAGGGAGATCATAGACCCGGTGCATGCAATGGTCAGCTCCTCGCCGGTGAAGCCCAGCAGACGGAACAGGGGCCAGAAGATGTAGCCCAGCAGCTTGACGATGGGGGTGAAGACGTAAAGGACAACGCCAAAGGTACCGAAGAAAGAAGTACCGGCAGCAACAGTGCCCAGAACATTCAGGGTCTCCTTCATGACAACGCCAATACGCTTGCCGGGATGATCCTGAGCCTCGGCAATGTCCAGAGCCTCAGTCAGAGCAGCCTTAAACAGACCGGTCTTGATGATCTTCTCGGGGTTGGGGGTAGCACCCTCATAGTAGTTGTCGGGAATACCGCGGAGGGGGGGCAGACGCATGCCGACCAGAGCAACCAGCAGGGTGATGAGGAACGCCATCCAGAAGTAGGTGTTCCACAGACCGGCAGCGATCAGGCCGGTGTTGGTAGCCAGAGCCATCAGGAAGCCTACGGAAACGGTGGACAGAGAGGTGTCGATACAGACAGCCTCGCGCTCGGTCATCTTGCCGGTCTTGTACTGCTCATTAACAGCGATATGTCCAGCGGAGAAGTTGCCCAGGAAGGCGGTAACCATGATGATAGCAGCACGACCGGGGAGCTTAAAGACAGGACGCATGATCAGGCGAACGAAAACGCCGACGAAGTCAACCAGACCGTAATCACACAGGAAGGGCAGCACCAGGGATGCACAGGGGATGGAGATACAGATGGTGACCAGGATCTTGTCCATAACGAAGTTGGCGATGGAGGTGCCCAGCTGATCAACGGGGTTGAAGAGCCAACCCATGAAGGGCAGGAACTTGGAAACGCCGAAGTAGATGTCCAGGACGGACACAGTCAGGACCACGAAGCCAATGATCTTGAAAATGGCGAATGCGGCGTTGACCTTGCCGGTCTTCCATGCCTTGTTGGGACGGAAGATGAACAGGTCCAGCACTGCATACAGACCGATGGCCCAAACTACAACAGGCATAGCCTTGAAGTTGCCGGTGTACAGAGCGGCCTTGATCAGGTTGGTCAGGTGGGAGACCAGAACGTTAGCGTTCTGGGAGATGGGGCCCCAGACCCAAGCGCCGATGGAGATCTGCTCGGGGAAGGGACAGGGAACATTGATGAAGAATGCGACAACGCCAAAGAGGGACCAGACGATCAGTCTGAACCATGCCTTGAACGAGTACTTCTTCATCGCGGTTTCTTGTGCCATGACAAAAACACTCCTTACTCTTTTATTCAATTCACATCTTTTCGAGCTGTTAAATTCTAAGGTGTACAGTCCTATCCGAATTTAACATTTCAACCATGGCATTATACCATGGATTTTTGAAGTTACGCAAGTGGTTGTAACCAATGTAATTTTTTCTGTAAGATTGAATAAAAAAGTGATGGAAATGTCGTGAAAAATGTATAACTTGTTATGCGAAAAGGATCATTATTGGTTGTCTTTTCCTGCATCCAAAATGCCGCCGTGGGTCATCTTGTAATAAAGTACCAAAATCACAGCCAGGTCCACAGCGGAGCCAAAGTACCAGGCCCAGAACATGCCCGTGTAGCTGTTGAGAACTACCAGGGAAAGCAGGTAGCTCATGGAAATACGGATGGCAAAATCCAGCAGGGTCACAGCCAGAAAATGATTCACCCGGCCTACACCCCGGAGCAGGCCGCCGCCTACAATGATGAAGCAGATCAGCAGGTAGTCGGGGGTGATGATCTGCAGATAATCCATGCCCACCTGAATGACCCCGGGGTTTTCCTCTGCATTGACGAACAGGCCAATGAGCTGTGCGGGGAAGGCTTGCAGGATAATGAGAGCCACAACGGTAAAGGTAAAGATGATGCCGATGGAGCAGTAGCAGCCCTGTTTTACCCTCAGACGCTTGCCCGCGGCAAAGTTTTGGGCGGCGAAGGAGGAAAGGGCGGTGCCGATGGTATTAAAGCACATGTAGACGAAGTTGTGGATCTTGGAGGCGGCTTCGTAGCCTGCCATAAAGGTCTCGCCGTAGGAATTTACCAGGGTCTGGAGAATGGTGTGGCTCAGTGCCACGCAGCACTGCTGGATGATGGCGGGCAGGGAGAAGCGGCACATTTCGCCCAGAAGCTTTTTGCTGAAATTGGGAGCCTCCGGCAGATTCAGTTCCTTCCTGGATTTCCGCATCAGCACCATGACGGAAAGAATGGCGGAGACGAACTGAGAAATGGCAGTGGCCCAGGCGGCGCCTGCGACGCCCATACTCAGGGGACCTACGGCAATATAGTCCAGGATCACATTCAGAACGGAGCTGATCAGCAGGAAATAAAGGGGCCGCTTGGAATCGCCCAGTCCGGTGAATACGGCGGTGGCGGTATTGTAAACAAAGTTGCCGATGACGCCGAAGGCGTAAATGGAGAGATAAGCGCTGCCGTCCTGCATTACGGAATCAGGAGTGCCCAACAGGGACAGAATGGGCCGGGACAGCAGGATACCCGCGCCGCCCAGAACGATGCCCAGGGTGAGAAGGGCAATAATGGCGGTGGAGATGGCGGTTTTCAGATCAGCCATGCGGCGTCCGCCGAAGAGCTGTGCAATGACCACACTGCAGCCCATGGAGGCGCCGGTGGCAATGGCAATATAGATCAGAGTAATGGGGTAGGCCGCGCCGATGGCAGCCAGACCTGCCTCGCCGCAGAACTGGCCCACGATCATGCTGTCGGCCAGGTTATAGAACTGCTGTAGGGCCATACTCAGCAGCAGGGGCAGGGAGAAGCGCCAGATCACGGAAAAGGGCTTGCCCACGGTTAAATCATTCATGGTATCACGCTCCTAAATGATGTTGATTCTATTATATCAAGGGTTGGTAACAACCGGAAACGCAAAAGATGGGCGTGGTTACAACGAATTGGAGTAACTAGGGGGGCTAATCGAGGCTAAAACGGTTGGCAGGAAATCAAAACCTTGTTATTATGAATTTGAAAGAATTGGGCGGAGGCGCTTTACCATGAAGAAAAAGTATATTGTTCTGATCGTGCTTTTCATTGGGGCAGCCATTGGGCTGTGGCTGCTGTTTTCGCAGGATAAGACAGAGGAAAACCAGGTGGAGCGCTCCGGCGCAGGCTATGAAAGTATGATGGAGCTGGGAGGAACCCTATATCTGGCGGAGGAGAACGGCGGAATTTATACTATGGACTGGAATACAGGGGAAAAGGCGCATGTCTATTCCGCACCGAGTACGGTTTCCTGGGTATCTGCTCCTGATATGTCTGCCGTTTACTATATTGATGCCAATATGCTCTATAAGGTGGAGGTTTCCACAGGGCAGGAAAACCAGTTATCTCTGCCGGGAGATGGCAGAATGGAGATCATGGCGGTTACGGAGCATTACGTTCTTTGCCGGGGGTTTAGCGGCAGCTATGAAAATTCCCTGCTGTGTGTGAATGTGGAGACCGGGGATCAATATACCCTCATTGACGGAGCGGAGCTAACCAATGATGAACGCTTTAGCTGGGAAGTGTACGCCATGGCGGGAGAAGGGGATCTGGTCTATGGCCTGTTCCGAAAGAATTCCGTGGTTGAATACCCGAAGGAAACGGAATACTGGTTTGAGGTCTGGGATCTTTCTGCCGGAGAGCGGACCTTTTTGACCGAGACGGATGATACGGGAGCTTTTCTCGATCATTCTACAACCGCTGACGGACTGTTTTATTACACACAAGGGGATGGATTGTGGACGGTTGCAGCGGATGGCAGCGGAGCGGCGGAATGTGTACTTCCGAAGGATGCCTCCTACATCGAAGCAAAAGTGGTTTTGGAGGACGGAAGGGTTCTCTGTGCGACGGAATACTGGACAACCTCCGTTACGAAGCTTTACATTTATGATCCCAAGGATGGAAGCCTGGAGGCATTTTTAAGCATGGAGGCCTCTGTGGCTACTCGGGGGGTGTATACAAACGGCAGCCGATTTGCACTGTGGTATTGGAATGATGGAGAATACATTCTTCTGGGGGATATGCCGTCAGAGGAACCTCACACAGTGGCAGAGCAGATAAAAGCGGCGCTTCCCGCACTGCTGGAGCCACTAGGTGTGATGGAAGAGGAAGAAACTGCTGTGTTTTCCGTGGGGCAGCCCATAAAGATCTACCGAATGGTCAATGAGATGCTTATTCCCGGAGACTATGACATTTATCCTGTATACCGGGAGAATGAAATGGTATGTCTGGTGGATGCGGTGCTGACAAAAACGGGGGAATATACCTTTAACTGTGGTGTGGGCTATGCCCAGGGGTTGGAGGAATTCCTGGGGGAAACCCACCCGGCGGAAATTGCGCTGATCGTGGACAGTCAGGGAATCCACTGTGTCACAGATACAGGGGCATCTATGCTGCTGGGGGATATCTATACCGATCTGTCAAGGAAGGTTGCCACGCTGACGGAAGAAGAAATCGAACAGGCGTTGAAGCCCTTTTCTCTGGATGAAAGATTGGCTTAAAACAAGAGATCGTGCCGCGTAGCTGCGGCACGATTTATCTTTTATCCAATATATTGAGGCAAAATGGTTTGCCCAAGCTCATAAGGGGAGCTGACCTCACTGTACAGATTGTTGTAAAAATCTACAGCGGCTTGCCTGCGCTGGGCGGCAAGCAGCGCTCCACGGGCGGTGTAAAAATGATCGTAAAGTTTTTCCAGTTTGTATTTGTACTCGGTGAAAAAAGAATGCTCCGGGTCGTTTTCTCCGGGAGAAACCTTGCAGTTCACGATGCAGTAAAGAGGCTCGGAGACTTGGCCTACATAAAGCAGTGTGCGGGCGATGCCGATGGCTCCGACGGCGTCCAGCTTATCCGCATCAAACAGAATTTTTGCTTCGAGAGATTCCGGAGGCCGATCCTTGCGGAAACGGTGCGTCTCAATGCAGCTTTTGACATGCAGAGAAAAGTCCTTTTCAAAGCCGCTTCGGATAAGAAAGTCAAAAGCCTTTTTCCCGCCTACCTTTGCGTGACAGAGGCGTGGGTCCTCAAATTGTTCCTTCCTTCCGATGTCGTGAAGAAGACAGGCTGAGATCAAAACATCCATATTCACGCATTCTTCCGTCTTGGCAATATCCAGGGCAGTATAAAGCACACGATAGATGTGCTCACGGTCATGGGAACTGTCCTCCATGCAAGACTTCATATAATTTTCAATCAATTCATACTGCGCTTTAATCATAATTCCCTCCAAAAACAAAAAGATTCCGGTGCATGGCCTCATTGTAGTGTATAGGGGAGGGAAATGCAAGATATAATTCCAGGAAGCCGATTAAAATGTACCGGCGCGGCAGCGCAAAAAGCTCCTTGGAGAAGGAGCTGTCAGCGAAGCTGACTGAGGATGGATGCAGGAGGCAGTTCGATAATAACAGGCTTGCGGCGAAAACGTACTGCGGCACGGCGGCTTGAGGGCAAGCCGCCCTACAGGTACCCATAGCCGGATGTCATGGCGTAGGGCGGGCTGCCTTCAGCCCGCCGGCTGGGAAAAGTTCGATGATCGGAAAGCCGTCGGCGAAAACGTACTGTGGTATCCTACAGCCACCTCCGCTTCGCGGCGGCTTTTTTACCGGGTTGTAATTTGAATAGTTAAACCTTTTCTGCCACCATAATGTCCATGCAATGCTGATGGGGAACTCCGCTGCTGTTGCAATTGAAGGTGATTTCTTCGAATTTTATTACTTTCCAGTCATGGAACAGAGTCAATATTTCTCCGGATTTCCAAGGTTCGATATCATCCGGCTTATCATCATCCGGTGCTTTGGGGATAAAAGGCTTATCCACGAACACATTCAAGGCAATAAGACCACCTGAGGCAACGTGTTCTTTTATGTTATCAGCAATTTCAGCCCTTAGATTCTTTTTGATATAATGAAATGCACCGCTGCTAAATATAATATCAACTTGTTTTTGCAAACGGTAATCGTGGATGTCTGCCCTGAAAAAATCCACATCTACTTGATAATTTGCTGCAAGGCTTCGGGCCTTATTTAGTCCTGATTCAGCATAATCAAAAGCCATTACACGATAGCCGTTCCGGGCAAGAAAAACGGCGTCTTTTCCTTCGCCGCAACCTATATCTAATACGATTTGGGGATGGGTTGGAGGTCGTAGCCGGAGAATGTCATAGCAAAGCACATTGGGAACCAAGCCCCAGTAATAATCGTCTGTTTGATATAAATCTTCATATGCAGTCAGTTTGCGTAGTTGATGGTTCAGCAAAACATCTGTTGAAGTGTTGAGAATGGAAGCGATTTTGGGGAGCAGTTGAATATCCGGGTATGCAACGCCGTTTTCCCACCGACTGACTGCTTGGTAGGATACATTCAAACGTGTGGCAAGTTCCATTTGCGTGATCTTTAGCTCTTTGCGCTTTTTTTGAATGATCGTTCCGGGGTGATTGGTTTCCATACTATCATCTCCTCGGTGCTAGTTTATCGAAATTAGAGGTTAAATGCAATCACGCTGTGGGGAATATTTCGTCAGAAACTCAACGTATGGTTGAATTTGGCTTGTAGTAGTAAATGTGGCGCAACATGTTTCTGTGTATGTACCCATAGCATAAATCGATGTAGTGCGGCTAGGCCTTGGTTGCCGATGCAGTGCATATCATAACCTATGGTATCAGGTACGCAATGACAGTTGGGACAACCACACTTGGGGTGATGATGGTTCCCACAAGGCATGGCTAAGCCCTGCCGCAGAATTGCGGCAGGGCGAATTTTTCTATTAACCCACAATTTGCCCCGAAGCGGTGACCCGGGCCACAAGCGCGCCTGTGGCATCGGTGACAGAGATTTCATAGTAAACCGAGGTTCTGCCTTCTCGAACCTTTTCCGCCCGAGCGGTGATGGTGTCGCCTCTGGCGGCTCGAAGGTAGGTGATCTGACTGGTGGTGGAGACGGTGGGCTTTTTATCAAAGTTGGAGGCCACCGCAAAGGCGAAGTCTGCCAGGGTGTATACGGCGCCGCCCATCACATTGCCCAGGGCGTTGCGGTGACGGTCCTCGATCTTCATGGTGCAGATGACGTAATCCTGGCCCAGCTCCTGGATGACTGCGCCATTTTCTGTGGCGAATCGGTCCCCTTCAAAATAGGCCCGGGCTTCTTCCAGCTTTGTCATATGGTTTCCTCCCAAATGTCCCCCACGAACTGCCGAAAGGCGGTGGGCAGGGCGTAGTTTTCTTTCAGCTCATCCTTTGTGATCCAGATGAATTCCCGGTTTTCGCTGCCGCAGTGGAGCCGAACACCGGTCATATTCCACTGGATATGGGTGAAAATATGCTTTCGTCCCACGGTTTTCTCCAAATATTTGGGGTGCAGGTGCCAGCTTTCAGCAGTTTCGATGATTTTCTCGGTATCCAAGGTGCCGGGCACGTTGGGGAACTGAAAAAGTCCCGCCAGCAGGCCGTTGTTGGGCCGCTTCTGGATAGCGACTTTATCCCCGCAGGTCAGCAGAAATACCGTCAGATCTTCCTGGCGGCGTTTTTTCTTCTCCGCGCGAACAGGCAGCTCGTCAATGGTGCCGTTTTTCCTGGCCTGACAGTGGTTCTTCAGCGGGCAGCCGTCACACAGCGGTGCGCCGTTTGGCACGCAGACGATGGCACCCAGCTCCATCAGGGCTTGAGTGAAGGTTCCGGCCTCGGCGGGGTAAATCTCCCTGAGCCACTGACCGATTTCCTTTTTCACAGCGGTGTCATCGGTGCAGCCGTGATAATCGCAGAATCGACTCACCACCCGCAGCACGTTGCCGTCCACCGCGGGGGTCTTTTCGTCAAAGCAGATGGACGAAATGGCTCCGGCGGTGTAATCTCCAATGCCGGGAAGGGCACGGATGGCGGCATAGTCTCTGGGGAAAACGCCGTTATGCTCCGACATGATGACCCGTGCGGCCTTTTGCAGATTCCGGACACGGGAATAGTAGCCCAGACCCTCCCAGAGCTTTAAAAGCTCCGTTTCCTTGATCTCCGCCAGGGAGGGGATATCGGGGAGACGCCGGAGAAAGCGGCTGTAATAGCCCTTCACTGCCTCCACGCGGGTCT
>CAZEPQ010000006.1:0-33059 GCA_964514175.1 uncultured Oscillospiraceae bacterium | reverse complement strand
GAGCAGTACGCTGCCGAAGACAAGGCCCGCAAGGAAGAGGTCGAGGTTCGCAATGCTGCCGATCAGGTCATCTACCAGTCCGAGAAGACTCTGGAGGATCTGGGCGACAAGGTCACCGACAACGAGAAGGCACCCATTCAGGAGGCCATCGAGAAGCTCCGTGAGACCCTGAAGGGCACCGATGTGGAAGCCATCAAGGCTGACACCGAGAATGTCCAGAAGGCATTCTACGCCATCTCCGAGAAACTCTATCAGCAGCAGGCTGCCGCTGAGGGTGCTGCCGGCGCCGCTCCCACCGATGACGGCGTTGTAGACGCCGACTACGAGGTCGTGGACGACGAATAATCTGAAAATCCGATGGAGCGCGGAGTTTTGGCTTCGCGCTCCATTTGAGCTGTTCGTTCAGCAAATGAGGTGAGACAATGGCTGAAGAAAAAAGAGACTATTATGAAGTCCTGGGCGTGGAAAAATCTGCCTCGGACGATGAAATAAAGAAGGCCTATCGCAAGCTGGCAAAAAAATACCACCCGGATCTGAATCCCGGTGATCAGGCGGCCGAAGCCCGGTTCAAGGAGATCGGCGAGGCCTACGAGATCCTGTCCGATTCCGACAAGCGCTCCCGCTATGATCAGTTCGGCTTTGCAGGCGTGGACCCCAACTACGGTGCCGGTGACGGCGGCTTTGGATTCGGCAGCGGCTTTGGCGATTTTGGCGTGGATCTGGGCAGCATTTTCAACGACTTCTTCGGTGGCGGTGGCTCCACAGGTTCCTCCCGCAGAAGCGGCCCCAGAAAGGGCGAGAACGTTCGCACCGGCGTGACCCTGACCTTTGAGGAAGCAGCCTTCGGCTGTGAGAAGGAGGTTTCCGCCTCCCGCATCGAGCACTGTGCCAAATGTTCCGGCACCGGCTCCGCCGACGGCAGCGAGCCTGAAACCTGTTCCGTCTGCGGCGGCAGCGGCGTTGTACGGACCGTCCGTCAGACCGCCTTCGGCGCCATGCAGCAGCAGACCACCTGCCAGAAGTGCGGCGGCACCGGCAAGACTGTAAAGAATCCCTGCCCCACCTGTCGCGGCAAGGGCAAGGTTCGGAAGAACAAGAGAATCACCGTAAAGGTCCCCGCAGGCGTGGACAACGGTCAGGCTGTCCGTGTCCCCGGCGAAGGCTCCGTGGGCACCCAGGGCGGTTCCAACGGCGACCTGCTGGTGGAGGTAAATGTTCTGTCTCACGCCATCTTTGAGCGTGAGGGCAGTGACGTGATCTGCGAGATGCCCATTACATTCGTACAGGCAGCCCTGGGCGGCGATCTGGAGGTCCCCACCCTGGACGGCAAGGTACGCTACAACATCCCCGAAGGCACCCAGACCGGCACCACCTTCCGGCTCCGGAACAAGGGTATTCCCATGGTAGGTTATCAGAACCGCCGCGGCGATCAGTACGTCACCGTGGTCGTGGAGACCCCCAAGAATCTGAGCAAGGAGCAGAAGGATCTGCTTCGGAAGTTTGCCGAGACCGAGGGCGAAGAGGGCTATGCAAAGCGCAAGAGCTTCTTTGACAAGGTCAAGGACAATTTGAAAAACATGTGATCCATCTACCCGCTGCATTCCCTTGCAGCGGGTATTTTCCTTTGATTTTCAGTCTTCCCGGGCAGCAGCAGTTTTCGGCGAAAACATTCTTCAATACTGCGGTGACGCTTCTTTTGTCTGTTTCGCCAATTTTTCGATGGAAAACTTGCTGAAAATTTCATCCCTTCTCCCTGTACAATCCAGGGGAATCTTGGTATAATAATACCGTACCTTAATGACATATGCTGTTTACAGCTTTGGAGTGTGAACTTATTTGTCTATTCAATCTGCAATTATTCTTCTGCCTGATGACCGTGGTGTCACCGGGCTCAAACTGCCTATGATGCTGCAAAATCTTACCGGCAGCCCCCTCCTTTCCTGGATGGTGCGCCTGATGCGTGACAGCGGATATGCGCAGTTTCTTTTGTCCTGTGACAGCGAATTCAAGGATGCTGCTCTAGGCTGCTTCCCCAGCGATGCCGTCACCTATGCCGGCGATACTGTAAAGGCCGCTGCACTGCGGCCCTTCCTGGAGGATGCGGATGATTCCCTGCTGGTAGTCACTGCCCCCGCACTGCTGGGTGGTCGTGCTCTGGGCGGCGTAAACGCCGTGGCTGAGGATGTGGAGGACGGTAGTCTGACCAGCGAAGGCTGCGGCTGCTATGTGGTCTCTGCCGAGTCCATTGCCTCTGTCATGGACGCTGCCAATTTCGACCTGACACGCTTCGCCTCTGTGCTGGGCCATGAGCTCACCGAGGTTGAAGGCGCCATGGCCATCACCGATCCCGGTGCCATGGCAGACTTCCAGCAGATCTTTAAGCGTCTGCGGAACTTCTATCTCTATGCCGACGGCGTGGAGATCTGGGATTTTGACAGTTGCTACGTCTCTCCCTTTGCCGAGGTTGCCTCCGGCTCTGTGCTGATGCCCGGTACCATCCTCAAGGGCAATACCCGTATCGCCTCCGGTGCTGTCATCGGCCCCAATTCCCTGCTAGAGAACGCTGTTGTGGGCGAAGGCTCCACCGTCAACGCCTCCCAGGTTTATGATTCCACCATCGGAAAGAACACCACTGTGGGCCCCTTCGCCTATGTCCGCCCCAATTGCACCGTGGGGGACGACATCAAGGTAGGTGACTTTGTGGAGCTGAAAAATTCCACCATCGGAAACGGCACCAAGATCTCTCATCTCACCTATGTGGGTGACAGCGATCTTGGTCAGCGCATCAACCTGGGCTGCGGCACCGTCACCGTCAACTACGACGGCAAGAGCAAGTACCGCTGCACCGTGGAGGATGACTGCTTCATCGGCTGCAACACCAACATGATTGCCCCTGTGAAGATCGGCAAGGGCAGCTATGTGGCCGCAGGCTCCACCATCACCGAGGATGTACCGGAGGGTTCCCTGGCTATCGCCCGTGAAAAGCAGACCAATAAGCCCGGTTGGGCTGATCAGCGCCGTAAGGACGGCAAGCTCAAGTAATTAAGGGGAAGGTTCCCCTGGGTATAAAAAATGACACGATTATGAAAAGAGAGGTATCATAACATGTTTTCTCACAACAAGGACATTAAGATCTTCACTGCCAACGCCAACAGGGCTCTGGCTGAAGCCATCTGCGAGAAGCTGGGTCTCCCCATGGGTGACAGCATCGTTAAGACCTTTGCCGATGGCGAAGTCTCCGTCTCCATCAACGAGACCGTCCGTGGCGCCGACGTGTTTATCATCCAGTCCACCTGCAAGCCTGTCAACGACAGCCTCATGGAGCTGCTCATTATGATTGACGCCATGCGCCGTGCCTCCGCAGCCCGTATCACCGCTGTTATGCCCTACTACGGCTATGCCCGTCAGGACCGCAAAGCCAAGGCCCGTGATCCCATCTCCGCAAAGCTGGTAGCCAACCTTCTCACCGCCTCCGGTGCTGACCGTGTGCTGACCATGGACCTCCACGCCTCTCAGATTCAGGGCTTTTTCGACATTCCCGTGGACAACCTGCTGGGCAACCCTGTCTTTGTAAAGTATTATCTTGCTAAGTTCACCGAGGAAGAGCGCGAAAACATGGTAGTCGTGTCCCCCGACGTCGGCTCCGTTGCTCGTGCCCGTGCCTTCGCACAGAAGGTTGGTATGGGGCTTGCCATCGTGGACAAGCGCCGCCAGAAGGCCAACTCCTGCGAAGTTATGAACATCATCGGCGACGTCCGCGGCAAGGACTGCATCCTCTTTGATGACATGATCGACACCGCCGGTTCCCTCTGCAACGCCTGTGCAGCCCTCCGTGAAGTGGGCGGCGCCGGCAAGCTCTACGGCTGCGCCAGCCACGGCGTGTTCTCCGGTCCCGCCATCGAGCGCATCGAGAACAGCTACTTCGAGGAAGTTCGCGTACTGGACACCATTCCCATGCCCGAGGGCTACACCGGTACCAAGATCGCTCAGCTTTCCGTTGCTGAAATGTTCGCCGAAGCCATCACCCGCATCGACGAAGAAGTTTCCATCTCCTCTCTGTTCTAATGTTTTTTAAAAATTCTTCCGGCTGTGACTACCTGATCGTGGGACTGGGGAATCCGGGCAGCAAGTATTGGAACACCCGGCATAACGTGGGCTACGCCGCACTGGAAGCCCTGGCTGAAGAGCTCAAAGTCAAGGTTGACCGGGTAAAATTCCAGGGCTTGATGGGCCAGGGTTCCTATGAGGGCATGAAGGTCATCCTTTTAAAGCCCACCACCTACATGAATCTCAGCGGCCAGTCCGTTGCCGCCGCCGCCCGGTTCTACAAGGTCCCCCCGGAGCATATCATTGTATTGTCGGATGACATTTCCCTGGACCCGGGCCGGCTCCGTATTCGGAAAAACGGCTCCGCCGGAGGCCACAACGGCCTCAAGAGCATCATTTCCTCCCTGGGCTCCCAGGAGTTCCCCCGGATTAAGATCGGTGTGGGCGCAAAACCTCACCCGGACTATGACCTGGCTGATTGGGTCTTGTCCACCTTCCCCCTGGCTCAGCGGGAGAGCATGGACGAAACCTACAAAAAGGCCGCCGACGCCGCCCTGCTGCTGATGCAGAAGGGTCCCGAGGCAGCAGCCAACAAGTATAACGGTAAATAATGAATTTCTAACGCACAGGCTGCATCCACCCCGGATGCAGCCCTTGTGTGCTTTGCAAAAAGACAAAGGAGGCTCCGATGAATCTGTTAAGTAATATTTTAAAGGCACTGCCGGAATATCGTGCGCTGCGGGATCTGTCGGAGAAAAACCTCCCCTGCGCCATCACCGGCCTTTCCTCCATCCACCGTGCCCACATGATCGCCGCCCTGCATCAGGACACCTGCAGAAGTGTGCTGGTGGTATGTCAGGACGACCTGGCCACCGCCCGAATGGCGGAGGAACTTTCCGGATTCCTGGGTGAAAAGCCCCCTGTGCTGCCCAGCCGTGAGCTGACCCTTTTGGGCTCCGCCGCCGTTTCCCGTGGTTGGGAGCATCAGCGGCTTTCCATGCTCTATCACCTAGGCAAGCAGGGCTATCCGGTCCTTCTGGCCTCCGCAGAGGCCCTGGGCCTACGAACCATGTCCAAAGAGACCCTGTTTTCCTCTGCCGTCCCCCTGGTGGTAGGCGGCACCTACGATTTGGACACTCTGATCGAAAAGCTCACGAACCTGGGCTACCGCAGAAGCACTTTGGTAGAGGGCACGGGACAGTTCGCTGTCAGAGGCGGTATTTTGGATGTATATTCTCCCGGCGCTCCCGCTCCGGTCCGCGTAGAATTCTTTGGGGATGAGCTGGACTCCATGGGGTATTTCGACACCACTTCCCAGCGAAGAACGGAAAACATTGACGATATCGTTCTCCTGCCCACCGCCGAAGTCCTTCCGGAACTTCATCACGGCGGCAGAGAAGGACTTGTTTCGGAGATCCAGGCCCTGATCGCCCGCCAAAAGCGCCGTAAGCACCCCAATGAAGGGCTGATGGACACCCTGACCCGGGATGCGGAAGCCATCGGAAATGGCGCCCTCTTTTCCGGTGCCGATCGCTACAGCGCTCTGATCTACCCCGAATTTACCACCGCCATGGACTACATCTCCCCGGAGACCATGGTAGTATTCTCCGACCGCATTGCCGTGGAGCGCAGCTATGCACAGCATCTGGACGAGCTGGCCCAGGGACTGGATTCTCTGCTGCAAAACGGCACCGTTGCGGGCGAATTGTGTGATTTTTATAAAAACTTTGACGAGCTGTGCAACCTTTGCACGAAAAAATGCGTCATATATATGGACAACTTTTTGTCCGCAAAATTCCCCGAGTCCCTGCCGCCCAAGGAGCTTTTGTCTGTGACTGTGAAACAGCTCCCCTCCTACGGCGGCAGTCTGGACACCGCCATTTCGGACCTTTCCCACTATGCGGGAAGCGGATTTGGCACGCTGGTTCTCTGCGGCGCACAGCGCCGTGCGGAGCTTTTGCTGGAAAGCATGGAGGCCCGGGGGCTCACCGCCCGTCTGGCCTTCCCTCTGACCAAGCTGCCGGAACCGGGAGAAGTGATCCTGACCGAAGGCACCCTTGCCGCGGGCATGGAATACCCCTCACTGAAAATTGCCATTCTTACCGAGGGACAGATCACATCTCAGCCCCTAAAAAAGACCCGAAAGCGGAAAAAATCCGCCACCAACCGTCAAAAGCTCAACACCTTCACTGACCTGAATCCCGGTGATCTGGTGGTTCACGAGTCCCACGGCATCGGCAGATTCTGCGGCGTGGAGCAGATGCGGCTGGACGGCGTCACCAAGGATTATATCAAGATCGCCTATCAGGGCACCGATGTGCTCTACGTCCCCGCCACTCAGTTGGACATGGTGGCAAAATATATCGGCGGCGGCGAGGACACCGCCGTAAAGCTGTCCCGGCTAGGAGGCGACAGTTGGGAAAAGACCAAGAAAAAGGCCAAGGCCGCAGCCAAGGATCTGGCAGAGGGCCTCATTCAGCTCTACGCCCAGCGCAAGCGACTTCCCGGTTACGCCTTCTCTCCGGACTGTCCCTGGCAGTTGGAATTCGAGGACAGCTTTCCCTACGCCGAGACCGACGATCAGCTCCGCTGCATCGACGAGATCAAGGCAGACATGGAATCCCCCACCCCCATGGATCGTCTGCTCTGCGGCGACGTGGGCTTCGGCAAAACAGAGGTGGCCCTCCGTGCCGCCATGAAATGCATTATGGACGGCAAGCAGTGCGCCATTCTGGTACCCACCACAGTTCTTGCCCAGCAGCATTATGTGACGGCAATGAAGCGCTTTTCCGGCTTCCCGGTAAACGTTGATGTGCTGTCCCGGTTCCGTACCGCAGCCCAGCAGCGCAGCACCCTTCATGCCATGGAACATGGCACGGTGGATCTGGTGGTAGGCACCCATAAACTGCTGCAAAAGAATGTAAAATTCAAAAACCTGGGGCTTCTCATTGTGGACGAGGAACAGCGTTTCGGCGTTTCCCATAAGGAACGGCTCAAGGAACTGTCTCAGGGCGTGGATGTACTGACCCTGTCCGCTACCCCCATTCCCCGCACCCTGAACATGGCCCTCAGCGGGCTTCGGGATATGTCCACCATCGAAGAGCCCCCCAGTGACCGCTATCCCGTTCAGACCTATGTTATCGAACACGACCTGGATGTTCTGGCACATGCCATCCGCCGTGAAATTGGTCGTGGTGGTCAGGTGTACTTCCTGCACAACCGGGTGGATTCCATCCATCAGACCGCCGCCAGACTTCAGGCCAAGCTTCCCGGTGTCTCCATCGGCATCGGTCACGGCAAAATGAACGAGGAAGAGCTTTCCGATGTGATGCAGCAAATGTCCGACGGAGAAATTCAGGTACTGGTCTGTACCACCATTATCGAAACCGGCATCGACATCCCCAATGTCAACACTCTGATCATCGAGGATGCGGATAAGCTGGGTCTGGCACAGCTCCACCAGCTCCGTGGACGTGTGGGCCGCAGCAACCGCCACGCCTATGCCTACCTCACCTTCCGTAAGGGCAAAGTTCTGTCGGAAGTAGCAGAAAAACGGATGGGTGCCATCCGGGAGTTTGCGGAATTCGGCTCCGGCTTCAAAATTGCCATGCGGGATCTGGAGATTCGCGGTGCCGGCAACCTTTTGGGCGCCGAGCAGTCCGGTCATATGATCTCCGTGGGCTACGATATGTATCTCCGGCTTCTGGAGGAAGCGGTACTGGAACAGAAGGGGGAAGCTCCCCAGGAGGAAAAGACCTGTTCCGCAGATCTGAACATCTCCGCCAACATCCCAGAGAACTATGTTTTTTCCGGAGAACAGCGTATGGATCTGTACCGCCGCATTGCCTCCATTCGTCAGGAGGTAGATGCTGACGATGTCATCGACGAGATGATCGACCGCTACGGTGATCCTCCCAAGCCCGTCACCGCCCTTATCAGCGTGGCACTGCTTCGGGCAAGGGCCGCCGCTTTGGGTTTCTCCGACATCACCCAGAAGGGACAGACCTTGATCTTCACCCTCCGTACCATCGACTTTGCCGCTGTCAGCGGCATCTGTGCCGATGAAATGCTGAAAAAACGGGTGCTGTTCTCTGCCGGGGATACCCCCAGACTGACCCTGAAGCTGCTAAAGGGCGAAGATCCGCTGAAGGTCTCGGAACTCTTCGTTAAGAAATTTGCTGCCTTCAGCATTTCGGATGAGTCACAATAGTACTTTGTCTTGTGTAAATATTACTAATTTATAAAATTCATCGAAAGCGATTGCAAAACAAGGCAATTCGCAGTATAATATGGTTTGCTTATCAAAAAATATGACAGAATCACTGTCTTAAGTTAGGTGGAGATTACTATCAGTCAGGAAAAGAACAATAAAAGCAGAACTTCCTCCGGCACGACTCGCAGCAGTTCCACACAGCGCTTCGGTTCTGCACAGCGGCAGACCTCCGGTCAGCGTTCTGCTTCCGCTCAGCGTTCCGCTTCTCAGAGCCACAGCGGTCAGCGGCCGCCTCAGAATAATCGCCGCAGAAAGAAAAAGCGCGGCGCAAGCGTTGTCCTTATCGTTTTAATCGTCGCTTTGGTTCTCGCCATTGCAGTAGCCGGCGGCATCGGCGTATATGCCATGCGGTATGCCGATTATGACAAGATCCTGCCCAACGTCTATGTTGCAGGCATCGATGTGGGCGGCATGACCGTGGACGAGGCCACCGTAGCCATTGAATCCTCTCTGTCCGACACGGTACAGCAGAGTGTCAACGTAAACCTTCCGGACCAGACGCTGACCTTTACCCCGGAGCAAAGCACCGTACTGCTGGATGTGGATAAAGCCGTATCCAAAGCCTACAACTATGGCAGAACCAGCACAAGCCCCTTCGCCATGGCCCGGGCCATCAAGGCCGCCCAGCGCACCAGAAATGATATTGACATTTCCTCCGCAGTAGAGATCGATACAACTTACATCCGTGAGCTCATCAACACCACCGCCGCAGATGTAAATACCCAGTTGGTGGAGTCTGATGTTCAGGTGGATACCGACAACCGTGTAATCACCGTCACCATTGGTTCTCCCGGCAGAGAACTGGACACTGAGAGCCTGTACAACCTGGTATCCGATGCATTTTCTTCCGGCGATTACAGCGACATAGACTTTGATTACACCATGAGCTATCCTGCCACTGTGGCGCTGGATCGTCTCTATGACCAGCTTACCACCGAGCCCAAGGACGCCTACTATGACCCCGACAGCGAAGACGTTGTGGAAGAGGTTCTTGGCTATGTCCCCTCCGTGGAGCTGGAAGAGGCCAACGAGCAGCTTGCTCTGGCTTCTGCCGGTGACGTGCTCACCTTCTCCTTTAATGAAACCCCGGCGAAAATGACCAAGGCAGAGCTGGAACCCATGCTCTTCCGGGATACTCTGTATTCCTACGGCACTGTTTACGCTTCCAACGCCAATCGCACCACGAACCTGCGCCTTGCCTGCGAAGCCATCGACGACACCGTGTTGCAGCCCGGCGAGGTATTCTCCTTCAACGATACGGTAGGTGAGCGTACCGCCGAGAAGGGCTACAAGGAAGCTGTTGTATATGTCTCCGGCAATTCCGAGCCCGCCCTGGGCGGCGGCATCTGTCAGGTAGCCTCCACCATCTACTACTGCGCCATGTATTCCGATCTGGAAATCGTCTACCGTGAACCCCATATGTTTACTGTAGACTACGTTCCCGGCGGTCTGGACGCCACCGTGTATTGGGGCAGCGTGGACTTCCAGTTCCGGAACTCCACGGACTATCCCATGCGTATTGAGGCCTACCTCTCCGGCGGCAGAGTCTATATCGAACTGATCGGTACCGATGTGAACAACTATTCTGTTAAGATCACCTCCGAGCTGGTAAAGACTGTTCCCTTTGAAACCCTCACCAAGACCCGAGAGACCGGCGACGAGGAAAATCAGAGCGGTTATACCGGCAAGGTCTACGAGATCATCCGTTATGTCTACGACAGCAGCGGCAACCTGATTCGTACCGATACCACCGAGGACCTGGATGCTATGGGCAACCTGGGTACTACCACACATCAGAAGCGGGACAAGATCACCTACACCAGCGGTTCCACTGCTACGGTAGCTCCTGAGGAATCTGAGGAGCCCAGCGAAGAACCCAGCACTTCTCCCAGTACTGAGCCCAGCACATCTCCCAGCACATCTCCCAGCACATCTCCCAGCACATCTCCCAGCACATCTCCCAGTACCGCGCCCAGTACTGCACCCAGCACTGAGCCCTCGACAGTCCCCACCTCTACCCCCACTGACAACTCCGGCAGCAGTTCCGGCGGCGACACCAGTGGCAGCACCGGTGGTGACACCAGCGGCAGTTCCGGCGGCGAAACCAGCAGCACCGGTGGTGACACCAGCGGCAGTTCCGGCGGCGATTCCGGCGGCACCAGTGCCACCTCAGAGACCCCCGCAGAATGATTTTCAGCCCCCTCGCTCAGAGGGGGCTGTTTTCATTTGTCTTGACATTTAATTATTTTCTGATACCATGAAATTGTATTTTTTACGTCTCAGGAGGCATATCAGTGATCACATTGCCGGAAAACAGCTCCAATCCCCTCTACCAAACGCTGTATCAGCAGTTAAAAGCACAAATTCAAGCCGGTACCATTCCCTGCGGTGCCAAGCTCCCCTCCAAGCGAAAGCTGTCGGAGCAGCTTGGTATTTCCGTAAACACGGTGGACAGTGCCTACTGTCAGTTGGAGACGGAAGGCTTCATTCAAGCCTCTCCCCGCCGGGGCTTCTTCGTCCTGGAAACCGGCCTGCTGCCCCAGACCGCATCTGCCCCCACTCCCGTCCCCGCCAAAGAAGCAGCGGAAGCCCCTTCCTGGCAGGTGGATTTCTCCCCCTCCGGCATGGCACGGCAGCAGTTTCCCTTTGGTGTCTGGCGACGGCTTATGAAAAATTGCTTTAACGAATACGACGAAAACCTGCTGCTTAGAACCCCGCCCCAGGGCGATTACGCCCTTCGCCAGGAGGTAGCAGCGTATCTGTACCGGGCCCGCGGAGTGCAATGTACGCCGGAACAGATCATCATCGGCGCAGGTACGGACAACCTGCTGTTCATCCTCTCCTACATCCTCCCCGGCCCCTTCACCCTGGCTGTGGAGAATCCGCTGTACAATCGGGCCCATCAACTGTTTTCCCGCATGGGCCACCCCATTACCACCGTTCCGGTGGACAGGGAGGGACTGCGTTTGACCGCCCTTCCAGGAGAGGACCGGGTGTTGGTCTACACCACCCCCTCCCACCAGTACCCTCTGGGCTACGCCATGCCCATTGGCCAGCGTACCGCTCTGCTCCGTTGGAGCGGACAGGGACAGCACCGCTATATCATTGAGGATGACTACGATTCCGAATTTCGCTATCAATCACGGCCCATTCCCTCCCTGCAGAGCATCGACCATCAGGGCCGGGTCATCTACCTGGGCACTTTTTCCCGCAGTGTGGCACCGGGGCTTCGCATCAGCTATATGGTGCTGCCTCAAACACTGCTGACGCTGTATCAGGAAAACTACGCCGGTTTTTCCTCCACCGTCTCCGGTTTTGAACAGGCAGTACTGCGGGAATTTATGAAGGAAGGCCATTTTGAGACCCATGTAAACCGCATGCGTATCTATTACCGTGCCCGCCGGCAGTGTCTGGTGGACGCTCTCTCCCCCATTCGGCCCTTCACCGATATTTTGGGCGATCCTGCTGGCCATCATCTGACCCTGAACGTAAAAAACGGCATGGACGAAAAAGCCCTGGTGGCCTCCGCAGCCGAAAAGGCCATCCGAGTCTACCCCGTTTCCCCCTACTTTTTAGGGGATGTCCCCGAAGAATATCGATCCACCGTGCTTTTGGGCTTCGGCGGCCTTAGCGACGAAGCCATCAAAGAAGGTGCCGCCGCTCTGACAGCCGCCTGGGCCCCCAAGGAAGGAGCATACCATGAATCCTGAAACCACCCCCATCATTACATTTGTGGGCAAATCCGGCACCGGAAAGACCACCTTTTTGGAGCAGCTCATACCGGTTCTGAAGGGCCGCGGCCTCCGGCTGGCAGTCCTGAAACACGATGCCCACCACTTTGAAATGGACAAACCCGGCAAGGACACCTACCGTTTCACCGCCGCCGGAGCCGATGTAGTCACCATCTCCAATGCAGAGAAATTCGCCATGCTCGAGCGTCTCCAGACGGAATTGTCCGTTGCGGAGATTGTCGCCCGACTGCCCCAGGTGGACATCGTGCTGACGGAAGGATACAAAAAGAGCCATTATCCCAAAATCGAGATCCACCGTGCGGAGCTGAATTGCCCCCTCATCGCCGCTCCCGAAGAGCTTCTTGCCATTATGACGGACGAAAAACTGGATTCTCCCACCTTGCAGCTTGACCTCAGCGACATTGAGGGCTGTGCGGATGTGGTCGATGGGTATCTTCGCACCTTCCATCCCTGAATGTGCAAAAAGGACGCACCAAAAGCGGTGCGTCCTTTTGACGTATAATTAGATCTGGGAAGCGGTACCGAAAGCTGCACGCATGCACTTCTGCACATTGCCGGGCTTGTCGCAGTCACCGATCACCACGGAGTAGGGAGCAGCGGAAGCCAGCTCCATGGCCTCGTCCTGCTTAGACTTCATGCCGATAGCCAGCAGCACGCTGTCAGCAGCGATCTTCTGGGGGTTGCCCTCAGGATCGTTGTAGCACACGCCGTCTGCCTCAATGCTGGTGCAGGTGACACCGGCACGGTAAGCAAAGTTGGCGGTCTTCTTCCAGTAGTTGACCACCATGTTGCGATAGTGGGCGTGAGGCGCATCCAGGATCAGGTCATGCTGCATCTCCAGCACAGTGACCAGGTGGCCCAGTTCTGCCAGATACAGGCCGGTCTCAACGCCGATCTCGCCGCCGCCGATGATGGTGACGTTCTTACCCAGGGTATCCTCGTGGCCGTAGATGGTGGCAGCGTACTGAACATTGTCGCCATCCTTGCCGGGAAGGGGCAGAGAGGAAGGCTCAGCGCCCAGAGCCAGTGCCAGAACCTGGTAGTTCTCAGCAGCGAGCATTTCCTTTGTAGCCTTGGTGTTCAGCTTCACGTTGACACCCCACTTGTCCATCTCACGGATCATGTACTCCATGAACTGGCGGAGGGGCCACTTGAAAGAGGGCAGCTTGGAGTGCTTGAGCATACCGCCCAGCTCAGAGGACTGCTCATACAGGGTAACATCATGGCCCCGCTGGGCGCAGACACGTGCAAACTCCATACCGGCAGGGCCGCCGCCCACCACAGCCACCTTACGCTTTGCCTCGGCAGGCTTGATCATGCGGATCATGCGGTCTTCCATGCCGATGACAGGGTTGACGGAGCAAACGGTGCGGAACAGGTCATTGCCGTTGGGCACATGGCACTTGTTGCAGCGGATACAGGGAACGATATCTTCCTTGCGGCCTTCATAGACCTTCTTGCCGTAGTCTTCGCAGTTGTTGATCCAGGAACGGGCCATGTAAACCATATCAGCGCCGCCGTCAGCGATCAGGTTGTTGGCAATCTCGGGATCCTGGAAACCGGCAGAAGCGGCAACAAACATGTTGATGCCCTGCTTCTTGATCTCCTTGCAGACATAGCTCATGGCATCAATGTAAGGAGCAGGCTTTTCCTCGGTGGAGGTGAAGCCCAGGGGATGCTGGGGATCCATATCGCCGGAGCGCAGGTGGAAGATATCGCAGATGCCTTCCATCATCTTTGCAAGCTGAACAACCTCGTCCTTGGTGTAGCCGCCGAACTCTTCCTCGTCCACAGAGATGACCACTTCCAGGGGGAAGCCCTTGCCCACAGCCTTACGGAGGGCAGTGAACATCTCAACCAGGTAACGGGCACGGTTCTCCAGAGACTGGGCGCCATACTCGTCGGTGCGGTCATTGGTCAGGGGGGAGAGCAGCTTTGCCATGGGGTTGTTACGGTAGCAGGCGTAAATGGAGACCATATCAAAGCCCATGGCCTTGAAGTCCTTGCACTGCTGTGCATAGTCCTCGATCATGGCCTGGAGATACTCCTTGGTCAGAGAGGAAACGGACTGCTGGGGGCCGCCGTCATTCTGCGCATGGAGGGTATCGTCCTGAATGCCGAAATCCTTAGACTGGGGGGTGGTGTCCTCACCGGGCATGGGAGGCATATCGCCGCCTGCACCGGGGCCTTTACCGGGACCCTCGCCGGGACCGCCGGGGCCTTCACCGGGACCGCCGAGGCCTTCACCGGGACCACCAGGGCCAGCCATGGCAGCACCCATCCCCATGCCCATACCGGGACCCATGTAGGCGGTGCCCATGATGTAGGCGCAGGTCTTGGAGCCATAGAAGTGGATAGCGTCCAGCATCTTACATAGATAGTCCTGTGCGTTGGCGTCAGTCATGTCGAAGAGGTTGAAATGTGCAGGAGTATTTTCCAGCACACGGCCGCCCATACCGGGCATGCCCTTCTCAAACAGATGGTTAATGGTCACCAGAGCAGCACCGTTCTTGGCACGGCCCGCAAAGTGAGAGATAACCTTCTCGGTGGGTTCCTTTTCAGTACCCTGAAGGAAGTGAGGGGTGGAAGCAGAAGAAAGCATTCTGTTCCGCAGCACCATATTGCCGATCTTAATGGGGCTCAGGAGCGCACTATATTTCAGTTCCATTTTCTTGTCCTTTCCCCGCAACAGCGGAGGGAATTTGCCCAAAACGGGCGAATTCTATTATATCATAGACCCAGGGAAGAAAAAAGCGACATTTCGGCTTCAAATCAGTCATTTTGTTATGCATTTTCAAAAATATTACATAAAAAACCGCAAAAACCTATTGACAGTCCCCTTACTGGACAGTGTACAATCAAGCCAGGAGGTGAGCTTTATGCAGATCAAAGACGTATCGAAAGCCACAGGACTGAGCATCAAAACCATCCGATTTTACGAAGAGCGGGGTCTGGTCCACCCCAAGCTGGAACACCGCAACGGCAAGAACTTCCGGGACTACCGGGACGAGGATATTCACCAATTGAACGTAGTGGCGGTGCTGCGAAAATGCCTGTTTTCCATCGACCAGATCAAGACCATGCTGGATCACCCGGAGCTGACACCGGATGTGTTCACGGAATACCGCATCGCAATTTCCTCCCAGCGGGAGCTTCTGAATCTTTTGGCAGACAAAGCTGAGACTCTGGACCCGGAAACACTGGACGGCCCGGAGATGCTGGCCAGAAGGCTCACCATCACCGCAAAGCCCCTGCCGCTACCTGCCATAGACATGAACCCCCACTTCGGAAAATTTGACACGGAGACACCGGAGGAACGACAGGTCGCCTTTCTCCAATGGCAGCGGGGGTACAAATACCGCCATGTCCGCAAATGGGCACCGCTGATTTTGAGCGTTCTGGCGGTGGGCCTGCTGGTTGGGCTGATCCGTCCCGATCCGCTGGTTTTCATCATCACATATATTGCCCTGGCGCTGATTTGGGGCATTATCTTTGCGGTGAAGACCTCCAAGGGCTACGGATTTAAGGTGCAGTACATCCGAAATTACGGCCTAAGAGGTTTCTGGAACGACGGGCTGATCTCGGTGGACGAAGACAGCGGCAACGCAACCCTGCTGACACAGCAGATGAGCGGTCACGGCAATCTGGTACAGACAAAATATAACAAGAAGGACTAAAAATGAGGCCATTCCCTTTCGGGCGTGGCCTCATTCCCTGTTTTCAAAACCTCAGTGGCGTTTTCCAATTAAATTCTCCGCTGTCAGCTTCACCACGGCGGTGGCATCCAGCATTTTCTCCGACACGGAAAATTCCTTATCACTGTAGTGGTGGAACACGCAGGCAAGACCGTGCCGTTTTTCCTCCCGGTCCTCCAATATCTCTGCCACTGCCTCCCCCATGACAGAGGCATAGCGGTAGGAATATTCCTCAGCCCCATCTCCCGTCATCAGTTCATGCCCCGTATCCATGCACAGGGCCACACGGGGATTGGCTCGAAGCATGTCCAGCTTTTTTCCCTCCGTGGCTCCATGGAAATAGAACACATAGCCTTTCTCCGTTTCCTCAAACCCGAAATTTACAGGCACCACATAGGGCATATCTCCGCAGCACAGACCCAGATGGAGGCATTCGCAGGATGCAATGATCTGTCTCAGCTCAGCGGGGTCCGTCACCTGACGGTCTTTTCTTCTCATAGCGATTCACCTCAAAGAAAACAGGGTGGTCGGAACACCGGCCACCCTGCTGAAATTTTGAATTAAGCGAAGAGCTCCAGAGCCTTCTTGGCAAAACGGGTGCCGTAGGTCTGGAACAGCTCGGCAGCAGCCTCTTCCTGACCCTTCAGGCAGACGGGGCCCAGGTGGATAAAGGGCAGACCCTGAGCGGTGCCAGAGGAATAGACCACAGCGCCCTTCACCAGGATCTGGGTCAGCAGGGACTGGATGGCGATATCAGCGCCGCCCTGGAGGAAGTTTGCAGTGGCATAAGCGCCGCAGAGCTTATCGGAGAGCTTGCAGGGGCAGGTATCCAGCCAGGTCTTGACCTGATTTGCCTCTGCGGCATAGTAGTCGGGGGTGCCGACAATGACAGCAGCGGAGTCGTTGACAAAAGCCACGTTCTCCTCGTTGTCCTTGGTCAGATCGGTGATGGACAGCAGGCCCACCTCGATGGACTCGTCAGCAGCCAGAATGCCCTTCTTGATCTCCTCAGCCATGGCAGCGGTGCGGCCGGTGGAAGAGAAGTATACAACGGAAATTTTCATTTATAAGTACCTCCAAAAAATTATTTATTTCCAATCAAATCGACGAGGAAATCCGCGATCTCGTCTACAGTTGCCAGCTCGCCGGTACCCTTGCCGCCATAAGCCAGGACACCCTCATGGGGTTCGATGAACTTATACTGGCCCAGGTCCTTGAGCTTGTTCACGTTACCCTGGACGATGGGGTTGGTGTACATGGCATCGTTCATGGCAGGGGCAATGACCACAGGCGCATGGGTAGCCATGACGGTGGTGGTCAGCATATCGTCAGCAATGCCGTTGGCGATCTTGCCGATGACATTGGCGGTGCAGGGAGCGATCAGGAAAGCGTCGGCCTTCTTCGCCAGGGAGATATGCTCCACGCTCCAAACGGCAGGCTCCTTGAACATGTCACGGGTGACAATGTTCCGGGACAGGGTGCGAATGGTCTGCTCGGTGATAAAGGTCTCAGAGTTTTTGGTCATAATTACGTCCACATTGGCGTGGAGGTCGATGACCAGCTTGTTCAGGATCAGGCATGCCTTCCAAGCAGCGATGCCGCCGGTGATGCCCATGACAATGTTTTTACCAGTAAGCATTTTGAATCATCCTTCCATGGGATAATAAACTTCCGATACATTATATCATAAATTCATCAAAAGGAAAACAGTTTTTATTGGTTTGCGGTAGGGAATTCTTCGTATACCGCCCCCGGCACCAGTTCGGTTCCCGCCAGCGCCGCCAATTCACTGACGGTGACAAAAACATAGCCCTGCTTCTGCATGGAATCCACCAGTTGCAGCGCCGCGTCCACAGAGCTTTTTGACATGTCGTGCATCAGTATCACGTCGCCGCTTCCGGCCTCCACCGCCATGGTGTGAAGCACCTGGCCTGCGTCACGGGAGGCCCAATCCCTGGGGTCCACCGACCAGAGGATGATACTCATGCCCTCTTCCGCCGCTTCTCGGGCCACCGCCTGGTCCCAAGCCCCGCCGGGAGGCCGCATGATCACAGGCCGAACTCCGGTGGCAATAAATATCTGCTGGGCAGTATTCTTCATATCCCGGTGCAGTTCCTCCGTGGAGAGCTGAGTAAGGTTGGTATGCACCGTGGAATGAACACCGATCTCGTGCCCTTCGACAATGTAGCGGCTCAGAGCTGAAGGGTACTGTTCCATACGGTAACCACAGAGGAAGAATGTGGCTCGGGCATTCCGCTGTCGCAGGCCATCCAGCAGCCGCTCCGTCAGTTCCCCGGAGGGACCATCATCGAAGGTCAGGGCAACATAGCCCTTTACTGCCGCATCCCGATCCTCCGGGCTGTCGGCATAAACGGAGGTAAACAGGAGCATACTAAGCGTCAAGATCAAAATCAGTCGTTTCATGTCATCACCCGGAGTATAGCATGTACGTTTTCAAAAAAATTATGATGGGATTTAAAGCATTCCACCCTGAGGAATGCCTCCGGCAACCGGGAAACACACCAATTTACACCGGCAGTGTTCATACTACAAAAGGAGACCGCCGAAGCGGTCTCCCAAAGATTTATTCAATCGTGACTGAAACAGCGGGAATGATATTCCCTTCTGCATCTTTCTCCACAGTCACCGTGATGTTTTGCTTTTCCTCCAGCAGCACCGCTTCCTCCCACTGGGCCGCGTTAACAGAATACCACTGTCCGGCAACCCGGAAATAGTAGATGGTGTTCCCCTCTACCACCTGGGAGCGAAGACTCTCTATGGTGCCGGAAACGATAACGGTCTCAGGTTCCGAAGTGGTTTCAGGTACCGTAACGGTGATTCCATTCTGGCTCAGCAGCAGGTCATAGTTCTCCTTGGTTTCTTCCAAAGCGCTGCCCGTGGCAACCACCTGATACTGCTGCACATTGACCATGGCATACTGCTTTACCAGCAGCGAAGCATCCTTCAAAGCCATAAAATAGGTGGGTTCTCCGGAAATATTCAGCAGCAGTGGGAAGGTGGCAGTGTAACCCAAGTGCTGCACCATACCTTCGGCACTGTCCATGGCGGAATACTCCGTGGCACCGGCAATGGCATAGTAATGAGTCTCCTTGGTGCGCTGGTTGCTGAGAATGAAGCCTACGTTGGACTCGTCCCCGGTGACGGAGGTAATGCCGGTGTAGACCCAAACATCGTCGTTCATGGCGATATAGTTATAGCCTGCGGTGCTGGTGGTTACATTCTTCTGCCCAAAGATGGAGTTGATGAAGCCACCGGAATAGAGGCCCCTGTAGTCATACTGCTCCACGATCAGGTCCGCGGAGAATACCCGGTCCACCCAGGTGGGAACATCCGCCAGCTCATAATAGACGCACTGGCCGCTTACCGCATCCACGAGGACCGCACCAATCACATCCGTGCCCCCAAACAGACCGATGGTCTTGTCCACCACAGAGCAGATCCAGAAGGGATGTCCTTCCTCGTCGATCTCAAAGTTCACATCGTCAAACATCAGCGTGGGGTAATTAAACCGCAGATGCCGCATCAGATCCCGGCTGAACATATCCGAGGGAGAATACTTCATGCCCTCCTCCAGCCGCTGAACCGTGACCTCCTGGGACACCATATTGATGCGGATATAGGCCGGCAGGCCCTCCTGACGGTTATTGAGCCACTTGATGACATCGCCGTAATCCAGATAGGTGACCCGCACCGGCTCATCCTGGAAGTTGATCTGAGAATAGGCGGAATTGACCTCGAACTGTGACACCATATCGGAAAGCTCGCCCAGCTTCCGGTCTCCCAGCTTTTCCGCGCTGGCTTTGTCCAGCATGGGGATCTGATCAAAGGAGATTTCCGAAACATCGGTAGAAAAATCTCCGTCAGATACCTCCAACAGCGCCGAGTAGTCCTTAGCACGGAACAGCACCAGGGAGCTGACCTGCCCCACCAGCACCGCCAGGATCAAAAACGCCCCCAGGATCAGCGGAACCTTCAAGGACCAGTAGGACAGCATCTTCCGGGGCTTAATATCCACCACATGTGGCTCGTCCATACGCTGCTGAAACACCTGGACACCCAGGGATACGCATTGCAGCAGGGTAAACACCAGGATCAGCACCAAAGCCCAGATATAGGTGGCGCGATCCTTCAGGTTCAGGGCCGGCAGCATAAAATAATAGGATACCGCCCCCACCAGGAGGGTAATCAACAGATTGCGGAGGGCATAAAATCCGCCGCCATGCTTCTTTTTCTTCATGTTGTTTCTACCTTTCTTCCCTGCCCCTCCATGGGCAGGCTGTATACCCAATATAGCAAAGGTCCAAAGGTTTGTAAAGGGGTTCCTCAAAAAGTGAAAGCGCCCCGAAATTGGGGCGCTCGGCGTATCAGAACAGGAAGCCGTATTTGGTTTTATAGTCCTCCTCAGGCTTGGGCAATACCCCCAATTCTGCCCGAAGGGCCTCCAAATCCACATTGGTGATATCTTCATCCATGCAGCTTTGGGAAGCCAAAAGGCCGCCGCCTGCCATATCCTTCTCCATGCCGTAGGCACTGGAAGCCATGGTAGAGGTATAGGTCATCTCTTCCATGCAGTGGGCCACGATCTCCGCAGGGGAATATTCCTTTGCGGTGTCTTCGTCCACCCAAAGGCCCACCAGAACCTCAGGGGACTTGAGGCCAATGGCATAGCCCTCTTCATCATCAGGCTTGAAGCCATAAACCTGTAGGGTGGAGCCATCGTCTGCGGTTTCTTCCTCCTCTTCGTCCTCACTGTCGAAGTAGAAATCCCACAGAGGCGCTTCCTCCATCACGAAACGGATGGTCATCCGCTCCTTATTTTCCGCAGGCACAGCCGCCTTTAGTCCCTCAAAAATGCCCCTAAAGGAGTCCTGGTACTCCGCCATTTTTAGGCTGTTCTGGCCCATAATGGCCCAGACCTCAAAAAATGAAACTTTGTCAATAAAATCTTTGAAAATCGCCACCGTTGCAGCCTCCAAAATAAGTCTTTTCTATACTATAGCATGATTTGACCGGGAAGTCAAAATGATGTAGAATATGGGAAGGAAATTATTTGTGAGGGGTACCCATGATTTTTGTACTGATTGCCCTGGTGCTGTTTTTTGCAGTTCTGATCCTTCGGACGGTTTGTTTTCGTCCTGAAGAGAAGGCCCAGGCTGTTTTTGAAGATATTCCCGTGGACCGGGATCGGGCCGTTGGGCATCTGCGGGAGATGATCCGGTGCAGGACCATCTCCGAAGAGGCCCTCCGTGACGAACGCCAGTTTGAGAAATTTCGCAGTCTTCTCCCGAAATTCTATCCCAAGCTCTTTGCTGCCGCGGAAGTTTCCCGAGTGGATCGAACCGGCGTGCTGATCCGTCTGCCCGGAAGTGAACCGGGCAACCCCGCCGTATTCCTGGGACACTATGACGTGGTACCTGCGGACGAAAGCACCTGGGAAAAGCCCCCCTTTGCCGCCGTTTTGGAGGATGATACCCTCTGGGGCCGGGGTGCGCTGGATATGAAAAATCAGCTCTGCTGTATGCTGGAGGCCATTGAAACCCTGCTGGAACAAGATTTTATTCCAAAACACGACATCTATTTCGCCCTTTCCGGGGAGGAAGAGATCATGGGCCCCAGTGCCCGCTCCATGATGGAGCAGCTTCGTGACGCCGGTATTAAACCCGCTTTTGTACTGGACGAGGGCGGCGATATTATGGACGGCTTTTTCCCGGGAACAGACGTTCCCTGCGCCATGGTGGGCATCGGTGAAAAAGGGGTCAGTAATCTGCACTTTCAGGTGAGGGGCTCCGGCGGTCACGCCTCCGTGCCCCAAAGGAATACGCCTCTGGTACGGCTCTGCCGCGCCATGACCCGCATTGAGCAGCACCCCTTCCCCCTGCGTCCCGGCACGGCCCTGGAGAAAATGGTGGACACCATGGGACGGTACTGCAAATTCTCCACCCGGTTTCTGCTGGCCAACCGCCGTATTCTTCGCCCCTTCTATCTCCGGTGGCTGAAAAAGAAGGGCGGCATGCTGGAGGCCGCTGCCCGCACCACCTTTGCCCTGACAAAGGCCCAGGGCTCCCAGGCCGGCAACGTGATCCCCACGGAGGCGGAAATGTTTGCGAATCTACGGCTCATGTACGGAGACACCCAAGAGACTGTGATCCAACGGCTCAAAAAGATCATCCGTGACCCCAATGTGGAGATTCTCCCGGACCGGGGCACCGCCCCCGCCCAGGATTCTCAGCTCGGGCCGGAATTTGACCGCTTGAAAGCCTCCATCGAAGCCACCTGGCCCCAGGCGGTTGTGAGTCCCTATCTCATGGTGGCCTGCACCGATTCCCGACACTGGCGGGAGATCTCAGATCATGTTTACCGCTTCTCCGCCAAGTATGTCACCGGGGCGGAAAAGGCCACGGTTCACGGAAACAACGAACGAATCCGCATTGAAAACACAGAAAATGCCGTGAAGTTCTTCTTCCGGCTTATGAGGGAATGCTGATGGAATATACCTTTCTCACCTGCCCTGTCTGCGGCAGAAATCTCACCAGGGAAGAAAACCGTTTTTTCTGCAAAAAGAATCACAGCTTTGATGTGGCCCGCCAGGGTTATGTCAACCTGCTCACGGTCACTCAAAAGCACTCAAAAAATCCCGGCGACACACGGGATATGGTGGCCGCTCGGCGGGCATTCTTAGACAGGGGCCATTATGCCCCCATTGCGGAGAAGGTTGCCTCCCTGCTCTCCCCGCGTTTGCCCTCTGCCCCTGCCTTTTTGGACGCTGGCTGCGGCGAAGGGTACTATCTTTCTGAGCTGATGGGCCATTTTAACGAAGGCCGCTTTCTGGGCGTGGACATTTCCAAGGATGCCGTGCGATTTGCCGCAGGACGGAACAAGAGAGCCCTGTGGCTGACCGCTTCCGCCGCCCATTTGCCCATCGGGGACGGCTCCCTGGACGGTATTATGAGTATGTTTGCCTTGTCTGTACCGGAGGAATTTGGCCGGGTACTGAAAAAGGGCGGCTATTATCTGGAGGTTACCGCAGGACGGGGCCATCTCATGGGGCTCAAAAACCTGATTTACTCCGAAATTATCGAAAAACATGCAAAGACTGCCCCAGAACTTCCCGGCTTTCGTCTGGTGACCCAGGAAACACTGGAATTCCCAATCTCCCTCACCACCGATGTGGAAATCATGCAGCTACTTTCCATGACGCCCCACTTCTGGCGCATCACAAAGGAAGGTGCTCAACGTGCTGCCGCAGCTTCCGCCCTTCAGGATACCGCCCAGGTGGAGCTAAGGCTGTATCAAAAGATTGAAACTCTTGCACCTATGTGATAAAATATAGGGCAATGTGAAATCATATCAGGAGCGATCATATGCTGAACAAACTGAAGGTGGTAGAAAACCGCTACCTGGAGCTGGAAGACATGTCCGGCAGACCGGATTTTTATGACGACCCCAAGAAAGCCGCCGCCCTTTTGAAGGAACAGCGGTCCCTGGAACCTGTGGTAAACGCCTATCGCCATTACCGCAAGGTGCAGAGTGCCATGGATGAAGCTTTGGAAATGCTCTCCAGCCCTCTGGACCCGGATATGCGTGAGCTTTGCCAGGAGGAATTGGACGTATGCAAGCAGCAGTTGCCCACCCTGGAGCAGGAGCTGAAAATTCTCCTGCTGCCCAAGGACCCCAACGACGAGAAAAACGTGATCCTGGAAATTCGGGCCGGCGTAGGCGGCGAGGAAAGCGCCCTCTTTGCCCACAGTCTCTACCGCATGTACTCCATGTACGCGGAAAAACAGGGCTGGAAAATCGAGGTCACCACCCTCAACGAAACCGAGCTGGGGGGCATAAAAGAGATCATATGTATGGTAACAGGCCAGGGAGCCTATTCCCGGCTGAAATTTGAAACCGGCGTCCACCGGGTCCAGCGTGTCCCGGAAACGGAATCCGGTGGCCGTGTCCATACATCCACCGCCACGGTGGCCATGCTACCGGAGGTGGACGAGGTCAGCATCGACCTGAACCCCGCCGATATCAAAATGGAGGTATTCCGTTCCTCCGGTGCCGGCGGTCAGCACATCAACAAGACGTCCTCCGCAGTACGTTTGATCCACCTTCCCACCAACACGGTGGTAGAATGTCAGCAGGAGCGAAGCCAGGTACAGAACCGTGAAAAGGCCATGCGTATCCTCTATTCCCGGCTCTATCAGGCCCAGTTGGAGGAACAAAACGCCGCCCTGTCCGCAGAAAAGCGTTCCCAGGTGGGCATGGGTATGCGGAACGAGAAGATCCGCACCTATAATTTCCCCCAGTCCCGGGTCACAGATCACCGCATCGGACTGACCCTGTACAAGATTGGGGAGATCATGGACGGCAATCTGGACGAGATCATCGACGCCCTCATTACCGCCGATCAGGCTGAAAAATTACAGCATTCACAGGATAGTGATATTGTATGATAACAAAAATACTTGACCCTCAAGACCCCAGCACCCTGGAAATGGGGGCAGGGATCATCCGCTCCGGCGGACTTTTGGGCATCCCCACGGAAACCGTCTATGGTTTGGGCGCCAACGGCCTGGATCCGGAGGCTGTTCTGAAAATTTTCGAGGCCAAGGGCCGTCCCCAGGATAACCCTTTGATCCTTCACGTTTCTGGCCCGGAACAGGTGGAAGCTTTCTGCCACCATATTCCCGATGTGGCCTGGACCCTGATGGAGCGGTATTGGCCGGGCCCCCTGACGCTGGTGCTGCCTGCCCGTGAGAATGTCCCCAAGTGCACCACCGCAAACCTTGATACGGTGGCCATCCGCTGTCCGGCCAACGACCTGACCCGTGCCATCATTCGTAAGGCCGGTGTCCCCATTGCGGCCCCCTCTGCCAACATCTCCGGCAAACCCAGCCCCACCACCGCCCAGCATGTCTATCACGACATGGCGGGGAAAATCCAGGCCATTGTAGACGGAGGGCCCTGCTCTGTGGGTCTAGAATCCACCATTGTGGATCTCACCGGAGAAAATCCCCGGCTTTTGCGTCCCGGCGGTATCTCCCCGGAACAGCTTTGGGAGGTTCTTCCCACCCTGACGGTGGACAAGGCCGTGGTGGGAGAGATATCTCAGGACGAGATCGTCCGTGCCCCCGGCATGAAATACATCCATTACACTCCCGCCGGAGAAGTCATTATCGTCACCGGCAGCAGTCAGGCGGCAGCCAATTATATTCTGCGCCGTTTGGGTCCCCAGGATCGGGTGCTGTGCTTCCGGGAGGAACTTTCCCTGTATCCGGAAGCTGCTGCGCTGGCCTACGGCTCAGAGGCTGAGCCGGAAACCCTGGCGAGGGGCCTCTTCGCTGCCCTTCGTGATCTAGACCGGGAGGATATCAAAACCATCTATGCCCGCTGCCCCAGCGGCGGCGGTGTCACATACGCGGTGGCAAATCGACTGAAAAAAGCCGCCGGATTTCACATTGTGGAAGGAGACAAAGAAACATGATCGTTTTCGGAATTACCGGCCCCACAGGCTCCGGCAAAACCACGGCCCTCAACTGCATCGCCCGGAGAGGCGGCGCCGTACTGGACCTGGACGCTGTTTACCATGAGCTGCTGAAAACTGACAAAAATCTGATTGCTGAGCTGGATGCCCGCTTCCCCGGTGTCATCACCGACGGGGTGCTGGATCGGAAGGCCCTGGGCAACATCGTCTTTGCTGACCAAAATGCGCTGCTGGACCTGAATGCCATCACCGGCAAATATATCATGGCTGAGACCCATCGGCTTCTCGATAAGGCCAAGGAGGAGGGCCGCCCCATGGCTGCCATCGACGCCATCAACCTTCTGGAGGGCGATCTTCCCTTCCTCTGCAACCATGTCATTGCCATCACGGCCCCTGTGGACGTGCGGGTGCAGCGGCTCATGGCCCGGGACAGCATCTCCGAGGAATATGCCCGCCTGCGGATTTCCGCCCAGCCCCCCAATGAATATTACGAGGAGGCCTGCGACTATACCCTGAGAAACGGCATCTACACCCAAGAAGAATTTACCCGCCACTGCAACGATCTGATCGACGAGCTTCTGGCGGAAGAGAAAGGAATCTGAGTATTATGAGTGAAATGAACTACGAAGAGAAGCGCAAGGAACTGCTGTATAGCCCCAAGAACGGCTATGGTGCTCTGTCCGCCGAGGAAAAGGCTGAAATGAACGCCTACGCCCGCCGCTACATGGACTTCCTGGACACCGCCAAGACGGAACGGGAATCCGTGAAGGAGGTCATTCGTCTGGCAGAGCGTGAGGGCTTCGTCCGCTATACCCCCGGCATGGCAATGACCCCCGGCACCAAGGTTTACCTGGATGTCTGCGGCAAGGCCATCAACCTGGCTGTCATCGGTGAAAAGCCCCTTTCCGAGGGCACCCGTATCACCGCTGCCCATATCGACAATCCCCGCATTGACCTGAAGCCCAATCCCCTCTATGAAGAGGACGAAATGGCCTTCTTCAAGACCCACTATTACGGCGGCATCAAGAAGTACCAGTGGACCACCATTCCCATGGCCATTCACGGCGTGGTAGTGAAGCAGGACGGCACCACCGTGGAGATCTGCGTGGGCGAAAAGGACGAGGACCCCATCTTTATCATCACCGATCTGCTGCCCCATCTGGCACAGGATCAGTCCAAGAAAACTCTGGCCGATGGCATTGCCGGTGAGGGCCTGAACGTACTCATCGGTTCCGAACCTTTGCCCGAGGATGCCGGCAGCGACAGCGTAAAGCTGGCCATTCTTATGTACCTGAACGAAACCTACGGTATCCGTGAAGAGGACTTCCTCTCCGCCGAGCTTTCTCTGGTTCCTGCCGCCAAGGCCCGTGAGCTGGGCTTTGACCGCAGCCTCATCTCCGCCTTCGGTCACGATGACAGAAGCTGCTCCTTCGCAGCCCTGGATTCCATGCTGCGCCTGAACGAAACGCCCCAGTACACCGCCGTGTGCTGCCTCTGCGACAAGGAGGAGATTGGCTCCATGGGCATTACCGGTATGGAATCCCAGGCCTTTGAGTATTTTATGAACCTGCTCTGCGACGCCCAGAACGTGAAGCTGATGGAGTGCTTTGCCCATTCCCAGTGCCTCTCCGCAGACGTGACCAACGCCTACGACCCCAACTATCCCGAAGTTTCTGACCGCCGCAACAACGGTCACATCAACAAGGGTGTGTGCTTTATGAAGTACACCGGTGCCCGTGGCAAGTCCGGTTCCTCCGATGCCCCCGCTGAGTTCGTGGCGAAAATCCGGCGCATGTGTACCGAGAACGGCGTTGTCTGGCAGATGGGCGAGCTGGGCAAAGTAGATCAGGGCGGCGGCGGCACCGTGGCAATGTTCATGGCAAACCGCAACATTCTGACACTGGATACCGGCGTACCTGTCCTCTCCATGCATGCACCCATCGAGGTGGTTTCCAAGCTGGACGCCTACATGACCGCCAAGGCCATGAAGGTATTCTATCAGGACAAGTAATTATTCAATGAATCAGGGAGAAAGCGTACCAAAACCGATACGCTTTCTCCCTGTAATTTTCTTTTTTCGGTGTAAAAATAGCCTCTGATATCAGATTCAGGAGACCTCCATTTTCTCAGAGAAATACTCCTCCACACAATAACGCATGATCTTCTGTCGGGTAACGATCCCGATAAAGGTATCCCGATCGTCCACCATGGGGACGAAGTTCTGATCTGCCGCCATGTTGATCAGCTCTCTGGGGGTGGTTGTGACGGTTACGGGAAAATAATCCTTCCGCCGCTGAACCTCCATCACCGGGTGGCTCTCAGCGTCCTTCATGTTCATCATATAATTGTTCTTGATGGCCCAGAGCAGGTCGCCCTCGGAGATGGTGCCCACATATTCTCCGGTCCGTTTTAAAATGGGAATGGTGGCATATCGGCCCTGTTCCATACGTTCCAGGGCCTGACGAATGGTGAAATCATCGTATATATATGTACAATTGGATTTATGAGTCAGAAAAAATAACACATTCATATAGGGAAACCCCTCCTTCGTGGACATTATACCACACCAAGAAGGCAGAATAAATGAAATTTTTATGAATGATGCACAAAATCCAAAATCTTTCCCACAAGGCCCTTTTCTGTCAGAGCGGTGATCTCAACGTCAACGATTTTGTTGTGGAGATCCTCTCCCGGCGCCTCCACAAAGAGATAATTCATGGTATGTCCGGTCCAGAAGCCCTTCTCGTCGGTCTGCTCAAACAGTACCGGCAGTACCTTGCCAATGTATTCGCGCTCATAATTCTTCCGCAGTGCTTCCTCCACCTGGGCTGCTCTGGCAGCACGCTGCTCCTTTTCTGCCTGAAGGATCTGCCCGGACATTTTAGCCGCAGGTGTGCCCTCTCGCCGGGAGTAGGGGAAAATATGCATGGCAGAAAAGCCCACCTTGCGTACAAAATCCAGCGTGGCGGCAAATTCTTCCTCCGTCTCCTGGGGGAAGCCCACGATCAGGTCTGTGGTAATGGCGCAGCCCGGGAAATATTCTCGCAGAAGCTCACAGCTCTCCAGATAACGGGCCGTATCATACTTCCGGTTCATCCGTTTCAGGGTGGCGTCACAGCCACTTTGCATGGACAGGTGGAACTGGGGACAAAGATTCTTCTCATCCTTGAGAGCTTCGCAGAATGCCCGATCAATGGTTCGGGGTTCCAGAGAACCCAGCCGTACCCGCATTTCCGGCACGGTCTGACAGATGACCTGAATCAGATCCTGAGGCCTTTGCCCATTTTTCAAATCAACGCCCCAAGAGGATATCTCGATGCCCGCCAGCACCACTTCCCGATAGCCATCATCCCGGAGCTTCTTCACCTGCTCCACTGCCATATCCAGAGGCAGCGAACGCAGGGCACCACGGGCATAGGGAATGATGCAGTAGGTACAGAAATTCACACAGCCATCCTGTACCTTCAGCATGGCCCGGGTACGCTCCCCCAGGCCACCGGGCTCCAGCACCTCAAATTCTCTGCGCTTGAAAGCGTTGTCCACCCGCACGGACTTAATCCTGTCCCGACGGAACTGCTCCATCCGTTCAATAAAGGTGCCCCGGTCTCCGGTGCCGCCGATGACATCCACATCCAGCTTCTCCACATCCTCGGGACTGACCTGAGCATAGCAGCCGCAGACGCCGACGATGGCATCGGGATTCAGTTTTCTTGCCCGACGCAGAAGATTTCTGGACTTCTTATCACTGACCGCCGTAACGGTGCAGGTATTGACAATATAGAGATCACAGGGCTCGTCAAACCGCCCTTCCTCATAGCCCCTGGCCACCAGTTCCTTCTCCAGAGCCTGGGATTCATACTGGTTGACCTTACAGCCCAGAGTATAGATCGCAAACTTCATATTTTCTCACCTTTGGTGTTCAGATTTCTTTTCCTATTATATCGTAGAAACAAAAAGATGTACATACTCAAATTTTTGAATTCTTGAATTCGTAAACATTCTTTAAACATTGCATCCCTGCCATTGCAGAAGGAATTTTTGTTCGATATAATATCTCCAAATGTATCGAGGTGATCTTATTATGTTTCGTAAAATCGGCGACTCCCTGCGCCATATGATGGATGGCCGCAACGGTCTTGACACTCTGGGCTGGTTCTGGTGTATTCTGGGCCTCATTCTGAATATCATTGGCAGCATTTCAGGCCTTGGCAGCTTCACCATGCTGGCCTATATCCCCCTGGTTCTGTGCTTTATGCGCATTTTCTCCCGTGATACTGCCCGCCGGTATGAGGAAAACCTGAAATTCACCCAGTTTTTTGCCCGAATCAAGGGCCGTAAGAATTACTGCTACTACAAATGCCCCGCCTGCAAGACCAAGGTTCGTGTCCCCAAGGGTAAGGGAAAGATCAAAATTACCTGCCCCTCCTGCCGAGAGACCTTTGTGAAGAAAACATAAGAAAAAATCGGTTCCGACGCTTCGGAACCGATTTTTTTATGATGCTTCCAGTGCCCGTAAGATTGCCACAGCCGTGTCGTATTCCTCCCGGGTGGCATCTTTGCGGATGCCAGCGTAAAACTCCACTTTTCCCAGACTCTGGGCCTCCAGCATGGCGCAGCCGGTGATGTTAAAACGGTAGGGATCGTCCCCCTCCATCATATCCTCCGGCAGGGCGGAAAGATATTCCTCCGTGAAGCAGGATTCAAGCAGGGATGCCTCATGGGTGATGAAGATCAGACCCTCTCCATTTTGAATGGCGCCATAAAAGCTGCCCTGTCCATCTTCTGCTCCCACATCCTTCAAGCCCGACGAACTCATTGCCGCATTTTCACGGATATCATAGGGAACCACATCCACCACAGTCTTTCCGTTTCCGTCCAGATCGGCGGCAGACTGTTTCATCTCCGCCTCCATATCGTCCTCCTCCTGAAAATCGGTAATGGTGGCAGCTCCAAACACCACCACCACATCCGGGGTGGGATGAGACACCTTATGTACCACAAAGGTTAAGACATGATAGAGAACAATAAGCAATACCACTCCGGCGGCAATCAGTGCGTACTTTTTATAATCGTCTTTCTTTGTTTTTCCATCGTAGCGTTCCATGTACATCTTCCTTTCTCTTCGGATAAGGAAATCTTATTACAGCCATGTGTCCCCGGTGTGTCCTCTTCTATGAAAATCTCCCAGTCCTGTTTCCAAGGCCGGGAGATCCTATTTAACGCTGCACGGGGGAGATCACGGGTTTTCCATCCCGGCCCAGCAGTGGCGTTAAGCCGCCGCCGTAGCCTTGAGACATGTAGACGTAATTCACGCCGGTCTCTTTATCCACCCAGATTTGCACATTGGCAGAAAATCCGGACTGTTTGTAAACTCTCTCGAAACGATTTTCCGCCATATTAAACCTTCTTTACAGTCTCTACGATACCCTCTGCCAGACCTGCAAGCCCCTGAATTTCGGAGGGGATGATGATCTTGGTGGCCTGTCCGTCTGCAACCTTCTGCATGGTCTCCAGCGCCTTGAGCTTGATGACCTGATCGTTGGGGCAAGCGTCGTTCAAAAGCTTCAGGGAGTCCGCCAGCGCCTTCTGGACAGCTACAATTGCCTGGGCCTCGCCTTCTGCCCGGAGGATGGCAGCCTGCTTTTCAGCGTCTGCCCGAAGCACGGCGGCTTCCTTCTCACCCTCAGCCACCAGGATGGCGGACTGCTTGGTGCCCTCAGCCTGGAGGATGTTCTGGCGGCGTTCGCGCTCTGCCTTCATCTGCTTTTCCATGGAACTCTGAATATCCGCGGGAGGCAGAATGTTCTTCAGTTCCACACGATTGACCTTGATGCCCCAGGGATCGGTGGCCTCATCCAGAATCACACGCATCTGGGTGTTGATGGTATCACGAGAGGTCAGAGTCTGGTCCAGCTCCAGATCGCCGATGATGTTACGAAGGGTGGTAGCGGTCAAAGTCTCGATGGCGCTCATGGGATGCTCCACACCATAGGTATAGAGTTTGGGATCGGTGATCTGATAGTAGATGACCGTGTCGATCTGCATGGTGACGTTATCCTTGGTGATAACGGGCTGGGGGGGATAGTCCATAACTTGTTCCTTCAGGCTCACCTTTTTGGCAACACGCTCAATAAAGGGGATCTTAAAGTGCAGGCCCACCTCCCAGACACCCTGGAAGGCACCCAAACGCTCGATTACATATGCCTTGGACTGCTGGACGATGAAAATATTCCTCGCCAGAATGACCAGTACCAGAATTGCGATAACCGCAATGATAATTGCCAGTGTCATAATAATTCCTCCTCTTTAAATTGTCGTTTCAACTAGACTTCTGCGGGCTGGTGTTCCGGAGCAACTACGACTTTTACTCCCTCGATCCGCAGAACGGTGATGGCTGTACCCACGGGGATCACCTCATCGCCTTGAGAACGTGCCGTCCAAATTACGCCGTCCAGCTTTACCGCCCCCGTTTCCAGCAAATTGTTGATTTCCTCCGTCACCAGGGCTGTTTTCCCCAGGTGCCGGTCCGCATTGGTGGCGGTTCTCTTCGGCATGATCACTTTACGCATGAGGGGCCGAAGCAGCGCCAGCAGTACGCCGGACACCACCAAAAACAGGGCGATCTGCAGCCACAGCGGTGCGCCCACTCCCGCAGCGATCAGGGCTGCCAGGGCGCCTCCCGCAAACCAGATACACACCAGCCCCACAGTGGCCGCTTCCGCAATGGCGAGAATAATCAGCGCCACCAGCCAAAACAGGGCCATAGGCGATATCAGGCTCGAAAGTATGTTCAGCATCCGATTTCACTCCTCTCTGTCACGCTTAAAAAGTAACTGCTTGTTACCTGCATAGTAACATGTTTTAGGCATTTTGTCAATGGGTTTTCGTAACTTTTTCTACATTTTCCCCCACAGTTTCCCTTATTTTAAAAAAACAGCCCCTGTCCTTTTCCCTCACTATTGACAAATCCCAAGATTCAGTATATCTTAATTCTGGTGAATGACGCACAGGCGAATGACACCGAAAAACCTTCAGATTGCAATAGCATATGCAACTCTGGCCGGTTTTTTGCCTCTTCGCTTCCTGTTCACATAATTTTGTCAATGTTCGGATTACCGAAGATCATATTATTGGAGGAATTAGTTATGGAAAGCACCTTTGAAAGAATCGTTGAGATCCTGCGCGCCCAGTGCGATCTGGACGAGTCCATTGAAATCACCATGGAAACCAGCTTTAAGGACATCGACCTGGACTCTCTGGACGTTGTTGAAATTGCCTTGGAATGCGAGTCTGAGTTCGACATCACCATTGATGTCGAAGAGCCTCCCAAGACCATGGGTGAGTTTGTGGAACTGGTTGAATCTCTGCTCTGATAAAGTCGAGGCCTCCGACATTTGCCGGAGGCTTATTTGCTCTTGTCCCAGATATAAAAATGACCGGGAATTTCCCGGTCATTTTTTGATTTAGCACATTGCCTTCATCCAGATCATCAGGCCGTCCGGATCGTCATCCTCACAGTGTCCGCCGTCCCAAACCAGACGGGCATTGACGTCTTTTCCGATGTTCTCCAGTGCGGTTGCCATATTGGTAACAATGGGCAGAGAAGTATCCTTGTCAATGGCGCCGTGACGGATCCACCAGTGAGGCGCACAGCCGGGATTGTCGCCGAGGGCAAAAAACATGGGATTCATCATATTGATGATGACCTTCAGATCCTCAGCCAGCTCCGTGGCAGTCTCGTTGGGATCGTGCCGGAGACTGAATTCTGTGAAGTGGCGTGTCTTGACCGTCTCCGT
>CAZEPQ010000005.1:0-33161 GCA_964514175.1 uncultured Oscillospiraceae bacterium | reverse complement strand
GCCCCGACATGGGCGGCTCCATGGATACCGCTAACTCCGGCCACGACAAATATGACGCCCTTGCCAACCCCAAGGCTGGCCCCGGCGGACCTCCTCCCGGTGGTGCGGCTGCAGATCCCCTGCTGGATCCTCCGGAATCCGGCACCGGCCTGTGGCTCCAGGATAAGGGTCCCCTGCATACCGACTACACCCCGGTACAGCTGATTCAGAATTCCGTACCTTTCCCGGTTCCCTACAAGACCATGGACGATGACAACACCTACACCAAGAAGGCCCAGTTGAAAGTCAGCCTGAACATTGAACGGTTCGGCAAGATCGTCGGCGCTGTGGAAATTCCCATGATGATGGGCGGTCCCGGCGGCGGTGGTGCTCCTGGCGGTGGCGGCGGCGCTCCCGGTGGCGGTGCTCCTGGCGGCGGCGGCGCTCCCGGTGGCGGTGCTCCTGGCGGCGGCGGCGCTCCCGGTGGTCCTGGTGGCCCCGGCGGTGGCGCTCCCGGTGGTGGCGCTCCCGGTGGCGGTGCTCCTGGCGGCGGTGGCCCTGGCGGCGGTGCTCCTGGTGCTCCTGGTGGTCCCGGTGGCCCCGGTGGCCCCGGTGGCGGACCTGGCGGCCCCGGCGGTTCCAAGAGCAACTGGAATGCAACCTACCTCCGCAATGCGGCAATTTATGCAAAGACCAAGGTTAAGAAGGGCGCCCTCCACGTCATTACCGGCGTTGGCAACGAGGCTGTCATCGGCGCCATGGCCTGCGTCGCATATCCCGAGGAAGCAATGTATTCTATTCCTGCCATCGGCAAGGACTTCCCCATTTACTACCTGCCCATGAGCAACGAGAATCGGGGCGGCGATATCAAGTGGTCTGTTCGTGAGGAAGGCGATCACGTCTATATCGAGTATCAGGCTGACGATCCCACCAAGCCCGCTACCAATGGCCCCCACAATTATGATATCGAAAAGCTGCCTCTGGAGAACATTCCCGAGATTTCTCCCGACAAGCATGTGTACTTCACCGGCAACGGTCAGTTCCCCCTGAAGGCCTCCCTGGCCTACAGCTTCTGCGGACGCTGCAAGTCCATTAACATGAAGCCTCAGGGCGACGAAAAGTTCACCTGCATCTGGTCTTCCTGCGAAGAGCAGAAGTTGGGCGATCAAACCGTATAAACTTCTCTCTGCCGGGCCGGTATTCGCCGGCCCGGCTTTCTACTATATCAGAGTAACCATAAATAACCACAAAGCACTTTTCTGTCCAATCCGAACAGATGGAACATAAGGAGGTACCAGCATGAAACCTGAAATTTTATATGCTCCCATGCCCGGTGGTGGCCCCGGTGGTCCCGGTAGCCCAGGAGGCGCTGGCGGTCCTGGCGGTCCCAGCGGTCCTGGTGGTCCAGGAGGCGCTGGCGGTCCTGGCGGTCCCGGCGGTCCTGGTGGTCCAGGAGGCCCTGGTGGCGGCGGTCCCGGTGGTCCTCCCAAGGCAGGATATACGGAGCCGAAAATTGAAACCGACTGGATCATGCATGAATCCACCGTTTATAAAAACGGCATTCTTCTGGAACAGGGCCATCTCCCTACCGCTCCCGACGGAAAAGCCATTCTTATGACCGTGGATGGCGTCATCACCACCATCGCTCCGGGCGCATACCCCGGCAAGGTGGCCTTCACCGTGTATGAGCTGAGCCACATCGACGAAGATCAGGCTGAACTCAGTGTAGGTGATTTCCGTATCGTACTGTATGTTAAGAACGGAAAGCCTGTTCCCACCGGTCTGGAGGCCCTTGCAGGAAATTATACCGCCGAAGAGGGCGTTCTGAAGGATGTCTCCATGAAGACCGCTGTTTCCGACATGAACGGCATCATTGTAGCTGCCGATGAAATGTCCGAAACGCCCTACCTTATTGAAAACTGCGATTTCCATTGTTCCGGCGGCGGTACCAGCGAGGGTCGCGGCGCCTGCATTATGACCGTTGGCAAGGCCAATGTGAAGATCGACGGGGCAAAATTCTGGAACCATGGCACCCTGACATCCATCGTCACCAGCGGCCACAGCCAGGTAGAGGTGGCAAACAGCCTGATCTACGGCACCCGTGACTTCTCCGCTGGCAAGCTGTGCCCCTGGGTCCTCGGCATCAACGGCGCAAACCGGCTGACCAACGCCATCGACTATTCTCAGGTCCACTATCGGGATAGCATCGTGGTTGCCCAAAGCTGGGCAGCGCTGTCCACCGACACCGGCAAGGGCGTCCGCCTGACCGGCAAAAACCTGTTCTCCGGCATAGGCCGTCTGGAACCCTATGACGAGACCCACAAAGACGACTACACCGCCACCCCCGAACTTGGCGGCCAGAAATACGGTTTCTACATGGGCAACAGCGCCATCGGCGAGTGTGGTTATGTAAACTACGCTGACGCAGGCTTCCACAACAGCTTCAAGGACGTAACCTTCTACTCCCCCGACTACGTCTTTATCCTCTCCACCAAGCAGGCCTCCATCGACGTCACCGGCGACAGCTATTGCCATTCTGACCGAATCGGCGTTCTGTGGCACAAAAACAGCGGCGGCACCGTAAATCTCCAGGGCGGCAAATTCTACGCCAAGGACTGCCTGTTCCAGGTGAAGAGCTATTCCGACACGGATACCATCGGCTGCTGGTGCCACTCTGTCTGCGACGGCACGGAGATCAAGCTGGGCAAGGGCGGCGTCCTCTATCAGCTTATGACCAGCGACGACGTGGGCCTTATGGGTCCCAGCACCTTCGTGGTGGGTGAGCTGGAGCAGGATCTGTCCAAGGCCCCCAAGCTGCCGGAAACCTATCGTGCCCAGAAGATGCACGCACTGAATCCCAGAGACAAATTCCCCATCTACCTGGTAGACGGGGAAGAAAAGGTCTGCATGGGCGACGTGGACGCCTTCCTGGCGGAGCATCCCGGCGCAGAGCCTGTAATGTATGACGCCCCCTATCGGCTCCATCCCACCTATGCGGAATTTAAGAACCTGACCACCGAGGGCGATATCTTCAACGGCGTTTACGCCCGGATTCAGGAGCTGGAAGTCACCCTGGACAACGCCAAGATCACCGGCACCATTTCCTCCGCTTATACCTATCATGTGGATGAAACCGGCGAAAAATGCCCTGCCGGCACCTCTTACTCCAAATTCGGCAGGGATAACGAGCACCTGGGCATCGGCCGTATGGGCAACACCCCTGCCCCCGCCATCAATAATCCGGTCCACTTGACTCTGAAAAATGGCGCTATCTGGACTCCCACCGCTGTGAGCTATCTGGAAAAGCTGACCGTGGAGGAAGGCTCCTGCGTAGCAGGCTCCATTACCGTCAACGGCACCGCTGTTACGGCCCCCGGCTGCTTCCAGGGCGAGATCGTTGTAACTCCGTAAGGCATTCCCCAAAAACTAAGGGGCTGTCTCACTAAGAAAAGTGAGGCAGCCTCTCTCTTTTATATTAGGTATTTTCTCTATACCATGTCGGCACCGGATTCTTCATGTTATCGTACCAACGCAGTACATCCTTTGCCTGATCGATCATCGTATTGATCTCTTTCTCACCAAAGGGGATTGCCCATGGCACAGACGAAAGCATATTGCTGCTGATATACAGTGCGAGTAACTTCCAAAACTCCATAGGAATATTCCCGTCAAAATAGCCATCCACCATTCCAGATGCGAACGCAGGGGCACATTGAGCAGACCAAACAATGCGATTAAATTCCTCCCAGGGATCGCCAAAATCATAGCGATCAAAGTCAATGACTACAATTTTCCCGTTTTCGATCATCAGATTTCCGCTGTGATAATCCCCGTGCTGATAGCATTGGGGACGATTTTTCAGCAGATGGCGATTGGCTTCGATATAATCGAGCAGGTATTCTGCTCCCTCAAACTTGATGGGGCACTCCTGATACATGCGGATCTTACGATCCATCTTCTGATTGAAACGAAGTTCCCAGTCGGGCTGATCCTCTGGAGCTGAAATGGTATGTATTTTCTTTAGAATTTTTCCTGCCTCAACCCCCAGTACATACTGCTCTGAAGGAGTAAGCTGCGGAATTACATCTTCGGCATCGGCACCATTGATCCACGTCTGGATAATATAAACACCCTCCTCGCACTCGCCGATTTCCAACGGCTTGCACATAGGAATCCCCAATTCAGCACACTTTTGCTGCATTCGGAACATATCATAGCGCGTTTCACTTTTCTCTTTCGGCGTGATGCGCAGGAGATACTTGTTTCCGTCTGCAGTTTCGGCACAGTATTTTGTATCACAAGACCAACCTTTTTCAATGAGTTGTTTTTTTATAAACACATATTCTGACATGTTGTTCACCTACATTATTCGAATAAATCCAATTGTGTGACTTTATTAGAAACGGCTAGCCTCTGTTTTACTGTGTCATCAAGAGAAACCTCACCATATAGCAATGGCGATTTGGGATCATGCGTATCGCAGCAGTTATTGACCAGGTTTTTGAAAGACAGGAATCACAACATCATTCCTCGAGGGAACATTCCGTTCAATATCTCTTCCGTAGGGGTTCAAAGTAAACTGAAAATAATTTGTATAGTCCCTCAGCAAATCCAGACGGTTTAGCATTGGTGCAGGATTCTTTGTCCAGAACACAATGCCATCAACATCGTGGGGAGATAATGACACTTGGCTGATCTGGTGGGGATTCATAGGATTTCGTACATATACATAGCCTTCTTTCAGTCGATTAAAAAACCAATCTGAACAATAGGATGGTATATCAGTTCTGCGGCTTGCACTAATAATCATTATCCTCACCCTTCCCAACATTTATTGGAATAAATATACCATGTCCGAAAATACCAGTCAATGTTCGCATAGTATAAGTTTTCTCTTACCAATAGCAATCAGCAAAAAAGAAGAACACTACGGAACGGCCATTCCGTAGTGTTCAATATTACTCCCTGGCAGCTACAGGTACATGTCCCTATGGAGCCTCCGAAGGCACTTTCCGGGTATGGTTATTTCAAATCCTACATCTTCTTTGATTCACAGCGAAGGTTTCAACAGTTTCCATGATTGCCACCAATCATAACCTGAATAATCTCCTGATCGGTACCGCGCATACCGTCCCGGGCGATCTTGCTGACAGTACGGATGGTATTCTCCACACCCTTCACCACAATGCCGTCACCGCCGTAGAACTGGCTGTCATGCATGTTCATCTGCATACCCAGCAAGCCCGACTCTACTGCGGAGGCGATCTTTGCGGCACAACTGGCCTTGGCACCGTCACAGATCATGCCGGAATTGATGGCCAGAGCATTGACGATGGTGTGACTGATCTCATAGTAGCGTCCACCGTACAGATAGCAGATGCCTGCCCCTGCACCGGCCCCCGCACTGGTTGCGCCGCAATAAGCAGAAAGGCTTCCAATGCCGGTTTTCAGGTGAATGGTCACCAGATTGGACACCACCAGCGCACGAAAAAGCAATTCCTCGGAAACATTGCACTCCTTGGCATACACGATTACGGGAATAGACGCCGTCATACCCTGATTGCCGCTGCCGGAATTAATGACCACCGGCAGCTCACAGCCGCACATACGGGCATCTGAGCCGGCTGCGGCATAGGCCTTGGCCCGGTTCTGGACGCTGTTTCCGTAGGATTTCAGCAAGATCTTGCCAATGCCTGCGCCATAGTTTCCTTCCAGCCCCGCCCTGGAAATGGCCATATTATAGTCGATCTGCCGCTGGATGACCTCACGGATATCCCCAATCTCCACCTCGTCCGCAAACCGTACAATGTCCTCCACGTTCAAGAGACTGCGGTTCTCCGGTGCCTGCACCACATCATCGGTAAAGGGCGCCTCCAATAGCACCATGTCGTTCTTCTTAATGGATACCACGTTGGTGTGGTGTCCGATGATACGGACATAGGCCTGATTTTCACCGGAAAATACGGTCACCTGAATATCAAAGGGGCAATTGGCCCGGGATTCAGAGATATGGACCTTCACTTCTTCCAGATATTCGTCCAGCGCCACCAACTGGGAATCTGTCACCTGGGACAGCACCTCCAGCTCCGCATCTGCGTCTCCGCAGCAAATACCCGCTGCCACTGCCACCGGCAAGCCCTTACGTCCCCCGGTGTGGGGCACAATGACGCTCTTTACATTCTTGATGATATTGCCGCTGACACACAGCTCCACTTTCTGGGGCATGACCCCCAGGGCCTTCTTTGCCAGCGCACCGGCATATGCTACCGCAATGGGTTCTGTGCAGCCCATTGCAGGAACCAGTTCTTCCTCTAAAATGTCGATATAGGCACGATAAACCTTTGGGTCCATTCTCATCCATCCCTTCGTTGCTACAGGCAGTTCATTTTAAGCTACATCACTTCTATTATACCTTTAATATATTATATTTGCAACGAAATCAATACATTATCTTTCTTAGGCAGATGCTCCTGCTGGGATGGTTTTTACACCAAAGACAAAATAGATGATATGGAAGGCCCAAACACAGGCCAGCACGATCCGTCCCACAAGCACAGCATGCATCATAAAAAATCCAATGGACATCAGCAGTGTCACGGTGATCATGATCCGGACCTTGGTTTTCTTCGTCATACCCCGGCCAGCCACATAATCCTCCAGGTTGTCCTTATAGAGTTTGGTGTTAATAAACCAGTCGTGCAGCTTTTGGGAGCTGCGGGCAAAGCAGAAGGTTGCCAGCAACAGGAATGGAAAGGCGGGCAGCAGAGGCACTACCGCACCCACGGCGCCAAGCCCCAGGCCGACGCATCCAAGGACAATATAAAGGGCCTTTTTTAATTTCATTGTGCATTCTCCAGTCGTTTTTTCTCTTTTTTCGTTTCGATCACATGGCGGATTGCCATAACGGGATGATGAAAAATCATCCGCGGGCCGGAAAACCGCATGACCTGTCGGATCTTCTCCCGCATATCAGACTTATAGCAGTGAACACGGCAGTTGGAGCAGAAGGTTTTTGTCTCCATAAAGGGGCATTTGTCACTGCGGAGTCGGGCATAGGCGTCCAGTTGGGCACATTCCGTGCATAGGGTCTTTCCGCCGTGTGTTTTGCGGCAATAGATAGCGATCATCAGGCTAACCGTTTCCTTTTCCCGCTGTCGTTTTGTCTCTGTATTCATCAGCTCATCCTCCCATGTTCTACGGAGTAAACCGTATCTGCGATGCCCATGGTGGATTTTCGGTGAGAAACCAGCACCACCGTTTTTCCGTTGCGGGCCTGATGGAGGGATCTGAGGATCACGGCCTCGTTGAGGCTGTCCAGATTGGAGGTGGGTTCATCCAGCAGCAGAAAGGGCGCATCGTGCAGGAACGCTCTGGCAAGGCCCAGCCGCTGCCGTTCACCCCCGGAAAGGGTATCTCCCAATTCTCCCACAGGGGTATCGTAGCCCTGTGGCAGCGTCATAATGAAGTCGTGGACAGAGGCCTTCTTGCAGGCCGCCACCATCTCTTCCTCCGTGGCGTCCAGCTTGGCGATCCGCAGGTTGTTGCGGATGGAATCGTGGAAAAGATGGGTATCCTGAGTAACAAAGCTCTCCATATCCCGCAAATTTCGGGTGTTGATATCGTTGATCTCCCTGTCCGAAACCTGAATGTGGCCCTGCTGCACCTGCCAGAACCGCATAAACAGCTTCAACAGGGTGGATTTACCGGAACCACTGCGGCCCACGATGCCAATGATCTTGTTTTCAGGCACCTCAACCGAGAAATCCTCCAAAATGTTCTCCTCTCCATAGGAGAAGGTCACATTCTTTGCGGAGACACCCCGGAATTCCACCTCAGACCTTCCTTCAATCTCCTCCACCACAGGACTTTCGTCCAGAATGTCCAAAACACGGTTGCCCGCCGCGAAGGTATTTTGCAGCGTGGCCCCCAGGGCAGCCAGCGCCACCACCGGACCAAAGGAGCTCATCAGTGCCAGGGTACAGATCAACGTTTCCTCAAAGCTGCAGGTTACGGCAGCAAGCAGCAGCATTCCAAGGTCAAACATCAAAATCACCGTGTTGGTAACGGCGGTATTGCGTCCTGTGGTGCGTTTCATCCGAGCCTCGTCCTTTGACAGCCCATCGGTCATCTCGTTCATCCGGGCCATCCGCAGGTCTCCCTGACCATACTGAATGGTCTCAGGCAGTCCCCGAAGGCTGTCAAGCACAAAGGCGGCCAGCTTGCCGGCCCCGCTACGGAACCGCAGGCCTGTATCTCCGCTGAAGCGGGAGGTAAGCACGGGGATAATAAGCCCCACCGTCACATAGGCCGCCATCGCAAGCACACCCAGGGCCATGCTGTAGGAGCCGATGAAAGCCACCATGATCCCGCAAAACAGCACTGCAATGCAGATGGGCGAAATGGTGTGGGCATAGAACACTTCCAAAAGCTCAATATCCGACGTAATAACGGAGATCAAGTCGCCCTTATCTCTACCCTCCAGCTTGGCGGGGCAGAGCCGCCGCAATGCGCCAAAGACCCGATCCCGGATCAGCGCCAGCAGCTTAAAGGCAATAAAGTGGTTGCAGCTCTGCTCGGCATAGCGGAGAAAGCCACGAACCAGGGCGAAAACGCCCAGCGAGATAAAAATCGCCGTGAGAGACAGGGGCGTTTCCATCCCCAGGATATTCAAAATGGCAAAGCCGCCGAATACGGTGATAAATGTGGCACAAAGGTGCCCGATGAGGCCCATCACAATGGCCAGCAGCATATATCCCGCCAGGGGTTTTACAAGGCCCACAAGCCTTGTCATCACCTTCAGTCCGCTGCGTTTCATTCTCCATCACCTCCCATGGCATACTGTTCCAACTCCTGCTGGGCGTTCCACAGTCGGGCATATGCCCCGTTTTTCAGTAGCAGACTTTTGTGGTCGCCGCTTTCCACCACGATTCCCCGATCCAAAACATAAATATTGTCCGTACCCACCACGTTGGCAAGGCGATGGGAAATCAGGATCACCGTTTTCTCCTTTGACAGGGCATGGATCTGTCCCATAATGTCGTTTTCACTCTCCACATCAATGTTGGAGGTAGCTTCATCAAAGATGTACACCGGGCTGTCATGGAGCAGCGCTCTTGCCAGAGCCAGCCGCTGACGCTGACCGCCGGAAAGATTGGAGGCCTTCTCCTGGAGCATGGTGTCCAGCCCCTGTTCCCTCCGCAAGAAATCCGCAAGCTTCACCCGCTCCAGCATCCGCCACAGCGCTTCATCCTCTGCCCCGGGGCAGCCCATCAGCAGATTGTCCCGAACGGTACCCTTGAACAGATAGCTCTGATGGCTGATGTAAGTAAAGCTGCTCATCAGGCTCTCCTCGCAGATATCAGCCAAGGGAGTACCACCTACAAGAAGCTGACCGGAATAGCCCTTGTTTCTGCCCATGAGGATGGACGCCACAGTGGATTTTCCGCAGCCGCTTTCTCCCACGATGGCGGTAAAGCTGCCCTTTGGGAAAACCATATCCACCCCCTGAAGGATTTCCCGCTCCGGCTCATAGGAAAACCGCAGTCCCGCACAGCGGATGGTGCAGTCCTCCGGCACAGATGCCGCTGCCTGCTGAGGCTCCGGCAGATCCAGCAGACGAAAAATCTTGTCGCTGGCTGCCATGCCATTCATGGCAATGTGGAAATAGCTTCCCAGCAACCGCATGGGCAGGAAGAAATCTGCCGCCAGAAGAATGATCATCAGGCACCCCGCCAGATCCACATGTCCCGCCCGAAACTGGGTCGTTGCAAGGATCACACCCAAGGCCGCACCGCCGTAGGCAATGAGATCCATGATGGTGACGGAGTTGAGCTGCATGGTCAGCACCTTCATGGTGATCTTCCGAAAATGCTCGGATTGCTCATTCATCTCCTTGTGCTTGAAGGCGTCCGACTGGTAGATCTTTGTGGTGGTAAGACCCTGAAGATTTTCCAGGAAGGTATCACCCAGGGCGGTATATTCTCCCCAGTATTTGCTCAGTAGCTTCTTGGCCCACTGCTGAATCGCAACAATGGTCACAGGAATCAGGGGCACACAGACCAAAAGCACAATAGCGCTGGGGAAATTCACAAAGCTAAGTACCACAAACAGGGTCAGAGGCGCCAACATGGCATAGAAAAACTGTGGAAGATACGCGCCGAAATAGGTCTCCAACTGATCCACGCCTTCCACCGCCACCTGAACCACCTCAGAGGTATTGGCCTGCTGCTGATAGGCGCTGCCCAGCCGCAGCAGCTTACTGTAAATCTGCTGCCGCAGGGTCTTTTTCACGGTTCTGGAGGACAGATAGCTCATGCGGCTGGAAAGAACCGCACAGACAAACCGTACCACCACCGCCAGGGCGGCAATCACAGCCGTAGCTGCCAGCTGGCTTCCATGAGCCTCCCCCTGATACAGCTTCCCCAGCAACTGGGCAATGGTTCCCATCATGGTTATATTCGCCGCCAGGGATACCCACTGGCAGACCACATTTCCGGCAATGTATTTTTTACTTTCCTGGACTGTGCCGATCAGTCGTTTGTTGATCATCATATTCTGCACCTGTTGTCCGGGACGAAAAGTCCCCATATTTCTGTTGCGGCACTGCTTATCTTTCAATATGTTAGCATTAACTAACCGCCTATTGAAAATTATCGCTAACCTTTCGGTTAGCGATAACTAACGTATATCATTTTAGCATAGGGTCTGAAAATTGTCAATCCGAAATGCGCCTCTCCAACGCGGAACTATTTTCCTTCCCGGGGCTTCAGGTCCAGGATCAGCGAAGGATACCCGCATCCTTTAAGCGGTCATCAAACCGCTCCAGCACCGCTGCCAGTTCCTCGGGCAGTCTGTTGCGGCACTGCGTTTTCAGTTCCTCCGGAACACCGTAGAAGCCCTCCGCAATGGAACCGGCAATGGCGGTCAGAGTGTCGCAGTCCCCGCCCAGGGATACCGCCGTGCGGATCACATCCTCAAAGCTCTCCCCCTCCAAAAAGGCGGTGATAGCCTCCGGCACAGTCTCTTGACAGCTCTCCACATGATAATAGGAGGGCCGGATTTCATCACAGCTACGGCTCAGATCATAACCAAATTCCGACTGGATATAGGACTTTATTTCCCCCTTGGTACTGCCGGTACGGGCCAGGAAAATGGCACCGGCAGTGGCCTCTGCACCCTTGATCCCTTCGGGATGGTTGTGGGTCACCCGGGCGGAAAGCCGTGCCATGGCCCGAACCCTGTTAATATCCTGATACAGCCATGCCACAGCGGATACCCGCATGGCAGAGCCGTTGCCGAAGCTGTTGTAGGGCTGGGGATCACGGCTCAAAAGCCACCGTGAAAACCGCACACCGTAGCCCGCATAGGGATAGGCTCTGCCATAGCGCTGAAGAGTCTCCACCAGCCGACGCTGAAGCACTCCTTCATCCGCTCCCGGCTCGGCATCCAAAAAGGCCTCCGCCACGGCAATGGTCATCACCGTGTCGTCGGTATAGGTCGCATCGTCGGGAAACAGAGGGAACACCTTGGACTTGTTTCCCATATCAAATTCATAGGGGCTTCCAATAATATCGCCCAAAATCGCACCATACATTGTTTTTCCTCTTTTCTGTCGTGTTCACAGCTTTTTTGTTCGCCGGTGAAATGATGATTCTCAAATGAGGCCCCTCATCAACAAGATCGGCGGCGCCCTCTCTACCGGCATCGTCAGCCTGCCCCTGCTGATCTCCGGCATTAAAATCGACGGCGGCACTGTGGATATGATCGACCAGACCGGCAAGCTCATCGTCAAGGGGGCCATGTTCCTGCTGCCCCTGATCTTCATTCTGGTGGGCTATGTGATCTTCCGCAAGGAATATAAAATTGACGAAGCATACTACGAAAAGATCCTCTCGGAGCTTGAAAACTCCTGAGCAGCGTACAAATGGGCGTACCGCGGTACGCCCGAAAATTTTATGTTGCTTAGGGAATCTCCTTAATGCGCGGATGGGATGTACAGACCTCCCAGGGGGTATCCCAGCCCACTTCTTCCTCCGGGATGATCCGGCGGAACCGACCTTTGGCCTCTGCCAAAGCGATCTCCTGCTGCATCATACCGCCCTTGACCTGGGGAGAATTTGCCGTAACAGGCTGGGCATCGTACAGGATGGCCCCTGCAGGACAGACGCTCTCGCAGAACAGGCAATGCTCGCAGTTCTGGGAAAGGAACACCGGCGGCATCACGGATGCGTCGATATTCTCGCAGAAGCAGGCCTCGGCACAGCGTCCGCAGCCGATGCACTTCTCCTTGTCCACCCGGAGATTGCCGTTGTTGGGATTGGGTGCGGCTTTTCTCCCCGCCTGCTCCATCAGATAGGCCATGACGGCGGGATATTTGGGCGAATGGGGATCCTCCGGCACTTCCATCTCTCCGGGACCACCGGGACCTCCCGGTCCGCCAGGGCCACCTGGTCCGCCGGGCATCATCTCCGTCATTCTGGCAAACATATCCGGCCCATAAATCGCATCCGACACCTCCGGGGAGTGCAGCGTGGGAATCAGAGCGGTATTGCCCTCCGCCACCTGAAGGCTGTGGGAGACCATGGCCCCACCAAAGGCCTCCGCCTCCAGCAGGTCGATGTCATCCGGGTGTCCGTCTGTATACCAGGGCTTTGCATGTCCATGGAGGGAGGCCGCAGAATACCAGTCCTTCCAGCCCAGCACCGTCAGCCCCCGGTCCAGCATGGGCTGAACGCCCCGGATGATGCTCCGCCCCGGGCCGGTGCCGTGGGTGCAGAAGAAGAATGCATGCTTCCCCCGAACCGCTTCCGGCAAGCTGTTGATATGATAGATCACATTGGTGGTGGGACAGGCGCCCCAGACAGGGCTGCCGATTCCCACCAGATCATAATTGAGCCATTCCTCCGGGGCAACGTCCTTGACCCGCTTTAAATCACACTGCCCAGTGACCTTCGCTATGCCCCGTTGAATGGCCTGGGCTATTTTTTTCGTTCCTCCCGTCTGGGAGTAGAAGATAACCAAACTTTTCACTGTCGTCCCTCCTTATCCGACTGTCAGAACAATTTTGCCTATAACCTTGCCCGGAGAGATTTGGGTTTCCTGACCATCCACGGTCATGGTCAGCGTCTTCCCCTGAGGTGCCAGCACCGCAGCACCTTCCTTTAGCTCCAGACTGGTGATATAGCTGGTCTCCGTAACGGTCCAGACGCTGTTTTCGTCCAGAGAGACGACGACACCGTTGTTCACCGTGGGGGCGGCAGTCTGGGTCACATTGGAAAGCTCCATGCGGTTTTCCGCTGTAATCTCCACAACGCCCTCCCGATAAGCCTGCAAAGCAGAGGATACGATGCCGGTAAGCCGGGTGTTTTTCAGCTTCAGCTCCAGATTCTTTGGGGTGCGGTTATCCTTCATCATGGGCTTGGTCATGGATTCATCCGGGGGAGCCATGGGCGCAGCGGGAACCCAATTGTCATCCATGGCGGGAAGTCCAATGAGGGTATCGTGATACATACCTCTGCTGCCGATGGAGGAACGCTTGTGGGCCAGCAGATTGGTGGTGGAATTATAGAAATTGCCCGTCAGATCGCAGTCTGTCAGGGTCATAAATACGTCGTTTTCCGGGTCAGCAGTCGTCAGATCCCGGTCCTGCTGATATTCATCCACTTCTCCCACCGGGACAATATAGTTGATGGCATCCATGCCGCACTCATCGCTATCCATTAGCTGTAGGATGGTGCCGTTTCCGGGAACCATGGAGGTATTTTCCACGTTGATAAAGGTGTTGGAGCCCTTCACTACCAGGGTGGATTTTCCCGTTTCAAACCGGGAATCACGAATCTCAAACACGCTGCCTGTGTCGCTGTAGACCATGGCACCAAAGCGTCTTCCGGAGATTTTAGACCCCAGAATGGAGGGCCGGGCCTCCCGCTTCATGCCCATGACCAACAGGGGGTAGCCGTTTACCTTCACATCGCAGTCCCGGATGGTGACCTCGTTGTCACCGATGCAGAACGCACCGTATCCGTGGGCGCGGGGGCCAACCAGCCGCATTTTGCATCCGTTGAGCCGCAGCGCCACCGGGTCGGTGGTGCCGTCAATGGAGGTGATACCCCATCCGTTGGTGGTAAGATTGCAGTCATTGTAGGTAACCTTCGCCCCATCCGCAAGCTGGCAGAGCCGATTGGTGCCCAAAAGAGAGATGGCCCATGAAAAGTCTCCGATAAAGTCCGAATCGGGACTGATATTGGTGATATCACATCGGTTTACGGTGACCTCACTGTTGCCGCCCGCATGAATGGCACACCGGGTCACACCGGCAAAATTGAATTCGCTGTCCTCCACGGTGAGGCGGGCATTGTCAATGGCTGTGATGCCTGCGCCCTCACCCATAAAGTCGTTGGTGCCGGGGCCCTCAAAGTCCATGGTGATATTCTTGACGGTGTATTGGGCGTCCTCCGTTACAATGATGCCGTTGTAGGACTGGGCGGTGGTTCCCATATAGATACCGTCCGTCTCCGTATCCGTCACCCTGCCGCCCTGCAGAAGCTCCGGCACACGAACCTGGGCGCCCTGATTGTCTACCACCACGGCGGCTTGCATTTCCGCAGAGATCTCATTCTGACGCATGAGGGCGTGGGGTGCCATGGTATAGCTGTCACTGACCGTCAGAGCCACATCTCCCCGGTAGGTTCCAGGGACGATATCATGTCCGATCCCATCCACCACCAGGGACACATACTTGCCCTCTGGGGCAACGATACTGGCCATGGGGCAGATGGTCAGTTCCCGGTAATGAACCGTATTTTCCACCAACCAGGTAGACTTGTACAGCAGCTTGGACGGGGCATTTTTATTCAGTGTTTTCATGCTCAAACCTCCTTGGGCTCAGTTTTCGGTGCTTTCAGTTCTTTCGATAGCTTACTTTTATTATAGGAGTCTTTGGCTATAAACGCAAGGTTCGATCATTGCTCTCATGGATGAAATGTTTACTTCTCCTGCCCATTCTGAGCAAAAATTTATAATTCATGGAAAAGACTTGCTCCTTGCCAACCATGTTTATATGTTGTATTCTAAATATAAGAGGCAGGACCGTCCGGTCTTGTCTGCCAAATCCCAAGCATCACGGAAAGCGTACAACATCCTGAATCTTAGGAGGTCGTTTATGAATCCTTATTACCCGAATCTGCTGTCCCCTTTGCAGGTAGGCAACACCATTCTGAAAAACCGCATGATCTGTCCCCCTTCGGAGCCCCATCTGGCCCAGGCCGGGGAGAACTGGCCCTCTGACAGCCTCATCGCCCACTATGCCCAGCGGGCAAAGGGCGGCGCTGCCATCGTCACCTGCGACGGCAACTCCTTCGGCATGCGCCCCGGCGGCAACGGTTGGGACGCCTCCTCCGCCGACGCGCAAAACTACATGTCCCAATTGGCTGACGCCGTCCATTTCTACGGAGCCAAGGCCCACGGTGTCATTATGATGTTCGCTCCGCCGGGTATGGACCCCTCCGCCAATGTGCCCCAGATCCGCATGATGCCCGGTTCCCGGGCCACCCTAACCTCTGACAAGACGGAGATCCCCACCGAGACGCTCTACGAGCTGATCGAGAAGTACGCCCAGCTTGCCAAGAATATGGCAGACTGCGGCTTTGACGGCACCTATATCCACATGTCCTATCGAATGGTGCTGCCGGGAAGAATGCTCTCCCCCATCACCAACAAGCGCACCGATGAATTCGGCGGCAGCTTTGAAAACCGCATCCGTTTCTCCCTGCTGCTGTGCAAGCGCATCAAGGAGCTGTGCGGCAAAAACTTTATCATCGAGGCCTCTGTTTCCGGTCACGACATCGAACCTGACGGCTGGACTCTGGACGACACCGTGGCCTTCGCCAAGGCCGCAGAAGGCCTCATTGACATTCTGACCATCCGTTCCATGGAGCTGGACAATCAGCATCCCACCGGCTTTGCCAAGAGCAAGACCCCCTTCCTGTACATGGCAGAATACATCAAGAGCAAGGGCGTCAAACAGGCCATTGCCGCCTCCGCAGGCTTTTTTGACCCGGAGGACTGCGAGGAAGCCATTGCCAGCGGAAAGGCAGATCTTCTTTCCATGGCAAGAGCCTATGTATCCAACCCGGATTATGGCAGACTGGTACAGCAGGGCAAGACCGAGGACATCGTGCCCTGTCTGCGCTGCAACAAGTGCCACACCGGCAACCACAATCTCACCGTTTGCGTAGTAAATCCCCGGTTCGGCTCCGAGAAGTGGATGGATCGGCTCGTTGTTCCTGTGGGCGAAAAGAAGCGCGTTGCCATCGTGGGCGGCGGCCCCGCCGGTATGAAGGCCGCCATCACCGCAGCTCAGCGGGGCCACAATGTGGATCTCTATGAGAAAAACGACCACCTGGGCGGCATGATCGACCACAGCCGTTATGCCTCCTTCAAGTGGCCCATGCTGAACCTTCTAAAATATTTCGAGCGGAAGGTAAACGGCGATCCCAACATCACCGTTCATCTGGACTGCGCCCCCGATCCCACATGGTTGGAAGCCCAGGATTATGATGTAGTCATGGCCGCTGTGGGCTCCGTTCCCATCGTACCCCCCATTCCCGGCATCGAAAAGGCTATCCCCGCCACCAGAGCCTTCGGGCACGAGGAATTCCTGTCCGATAACGTGGTCATCATCGGTGGCGGTGAGATTGGCGTGGAAACCGGCCTCCACCTGGCCCAGAAGGGCAAGAAGGTTACAGTCATTGAGATGAAGGCTGTGGTGGCAGAGGAAGCCAAACGGGTCCACTACTACAACATGTTCATTGACGCAGTGGAGGAATATGTCGACTCCCTGAACATTATCCTAAAAGCAACCTGTACCGAAGTCACCGACAAGGGCCTTACCTACAGGGACGAAAATGGCGTTCTCCACACCGTGGAGGCCGGCACCGTCCTGCTGGCTGCCGGCATGAAGGCTGACGTTGGCAATGCCATTCAGTATGCCGCCTGCGGCAAGCAGTTCTTCGCCATCGGCGACTGCGGAACCATGGGCAATCTGCAAACTGCCATTCGGACAGGCTATCAAATCGCAAACAGCATCTAATTTAACCTACAAACACAAGGAGGTAATCATTATGAATGACGAAAAAATGTTCCCCATGGGCGGTCCCGAAGGTGTTCCCGGCGGCCCTGGTGGTCCCGGTGGCCCTGGCGGCCCCGGCGGTCCTGGTGGTCTCGGAGGTCCTAATGGCGGTCCCGGAGGTCCTGATGGCGGTCCCGGAGGCGGCCCTCCCAGCGTAAGCTATGTGGAAAAGAAACCCCAGACCGACTGGATCCTGGAGGAATCCGCATCCTATCCCCAGGGCATCGTCCTCTACGAAGGCTCTCTGCCCGCAGCAGGCGAGGGTAAGGCTCTGCTGATGACTGTAGATGGCAAGGTCACTGACATTCGTCCCGGAGTTTATCCCGGCAAGGTGGAGCTGACGGTCTACACCCTGACCAATGTGCCCAAGAGCCAGGGTGACATGAGCTCCGGCAATTTCCGTACCGCCCTGTACTTCATGGACGGCAAGGAGATCCCCACCGGCATTGAAGCCGCCGCAGGCGGCTATCAGGTGGAAGGCAAGACCATCTCCGGCATTGAGATGGAAACCAATATCGAAGATTTTAACGGCGTGATCCTGGGTGCGGAGACCTATGACGAAGAGCCTCTGGTGATTCGGGACAGCATCTTCCGCTTTAACGGCGGTGGCAACAGCGAAGGCAAGGGCGCAGCCGTTACCGCCGTGGGCAAATCCAACGTAAAGCTTAGCAATGTGGAATTCTGGGACTATGGCACCGTCACCGCGGTCATGGCCAGCGGCGAAGCCAAGGTGGAGGTGGCTGATTCCGTGATCTACGGTGCCCGCGACTTCACCAAGGGCAAGCTGTGCCCCTGGGTGCTGGGCATCAACGGCTCCAACCGCCTCACCAACGCCATTGACCGGGCCAAGGTCTATTATCACGACTCTATCGTGGTGGCCCAGAGCTGGGCAGCCCTCTCCACCGATGCCGGCTCTGGTGTTCGCTTTGTGGGCGAAAATCTGTTCTCTGGCATCGGACGTCTGGAGCCTTACAACGAGGCCCATGCCACCGAATATACCGCCGTCCCTGAGCTGAATGGAAAGAAGTACGGCTTCTATCTGGGCAACAGCGCCATCGGCGAGTGCGGCTATATCAACTACGCCGACACCGGCTTCCACAACAGTTTCCGTGACGTGACCTTCTATTCCCCGGACTACATTTTCATTCTGTCCACCTCCGACGCATCCATCGATGTCCACGGCGACAGCAACATCTGGTCCGGCAGATTCGGCGTTATGATGCACAAGAACAAGGGCGGCACCGTCTCCTTTGAGGGCGGCAAGGTCCACGCCCAGCGTGCCCTGTACCTGATCAAGGCATGGTCCGAAACCGACGATGACGGCTGCTGGCCCCACGCTCTGGTGGACGGCACCGAAGTCACCCTGGGAGAGGGCGGCGTGCTCTATCAGCTTATGACCTCCGACGATGTGGGTCTGACTCCCGGCGGTGACAGTGTCTACACCGTTCCCGAATTGGAGGCCGATCTCAGCAAGGTCCCCAAGCTGCCTGAGACCTACAAGACCCAGAAGATGGAGCAGGGCTTCCCGCCCTTCGTCAAATACCCGGTATATCTGGTAAATGGTCAGGAAATCGCCGTCAAGGACGATGTGAACCAGTTCCTTGCCGCCAATCCCACGGCGGAGCCTGTAATTATCGACGCTCCTTACCGTCAGCCCCTCGCAGACTTCACGCTGAAGAACACCTCCGTCACCGGCGATATCTTCAACGGTGTATATGCCCGGATCCAGGTTCTGGACGTTACTCTGGACAACGCCTCCCTCACCGGCGCCATTTCCTCCGCTTATACCTATCATGTGGATGAAAATGGCATTCCCTGCGCCCCCGGCACCAGCTACCGCAAGAGCGGCAAGGAGGACGAGCATCTGGGCATTGGCCGTGTGGGCAACACACCTGCTCCCGCCATCAACAACCCGGTTCATCTGGCCCTGAAGAACGGCGCCGTCTGGACCCCCACCGCTGTGAGTTATCTGGAAGAGCTGACCGTGGAGGAAGGTTCCCGCGTGGCAGGCTCCATTACCGTCAACGGCGCGGCTGTTACAGCCCCCGGCAGCTTCCAGGGCGATATTGTTGTAACTCCGTAAAGCATTTGCCTAAAACTAAGGGGCTGTCTCATTAAGTGTAAAATACGAAACACAGAAAGTATCTTATCTTCAATTTCGAAGGGCCTTGGACGCACCTTCAAAATTTTGGACAGAGTACTTTCTGTGTTTCCACGTCTGCACCTAATGCAGCCCCTTTATGTCGCTTGCTTTCTTTTTTGTCTCGTTTTCCAATAAAACTTCCCATAGGCAATACCCTCTGCCAAAAGGCAAACAGGCAGCGCCGCAAAGAAATCCAGGGCGGAATGTTGCTTGATAAACATGGTGGAAAGACAGATCAGAGTGGCGGCAACCACCACAAAGCACTTCCACCCCTTGGAAACATCCCGCTCCTTCAGCCATGCCGAAACCAACCCGATGGAATAGGCCACATGCAGGGACGGACAGACCCCGGTATTTGTGTCAAAGGCGTAGATAAGGCCAATGATTTTTGTCAGTATGTTATCCCGTGGAAACGCTGCGGGACGCAGATCCTGCCGTGTGGGCCACAGAATATAGCAGGCCATGGCGACCACCTGGGTGACAATGATAAACGTCATCAGTCTCTCAAATCCCTTGGGATTATACCGGGCGAAATATACCAGTGAGATCACGATCAGGAAATACCAGAACACATAAGGGATGACGAACACTTCGCAGAATGGAATAATGTCATCCAGCAGGCAGCGGACCGAATAGCAGCGCTCCGCAGGAATCAAATTCTCTGTCAGAAAAAACAAGATGAAATATCCCACCCAGCCCAACAGGTACTTTAGGTGCCGATATTCCGGCGTGTTGATTTTGGATAGGCGGAATTCGCTTAGCTTAACGACAGGCTTCTTCATTTGCAGGGACCTCTTTGGGAATATTCATGGGGTAATCTTTTTTTGGTATATTGTTGTAGGGCACCACACGATGCTCCGGCAGGCTGCTGGCAGTCTGGGAAATGGAGTCCATCAGATATTCACAGATACGTCTGCGTTCTTCCTTAATGGGTGCGGCACTGCGGAAACGGATCGGTTCACCCAGATACATCTTTTTCAAGGACGGCGCAATGTACATGGGCACAAAGGTCAGCTCCTTCCCGGTTTTCTTGTAATAATTCTTAGCAATATCAACGAATTTATCCTGGAAATCGCAAAGAATATGGTCCCGGGGGGCATCATATTCCGGGAAAATAATTACCCGTGCTCCCTCCTGTAGCTTTTCCACCGTGTCACGGAAGGTGGAAAGCAACCGCATATCGTGGTAGACCGCAATGGTGTGGGCATTGTTAAACACACAGACGGACAGGGGCGCGATTATGTAGGAAAGGAGCTTATAAAACCAGCGGACAGCCTTCGGCTTTCGGGACCAGAAATCCTGATAGGCATACGCGGGAACTTCCTTCAAATGCATCATCTCTCCCACGCACCAGATATATTTCTCTCCGGGGAAATACAGCTCATTTGCAATGGGCCCGTTCATCTGCGCGTGATTGGCCACCACGATCACAGGCTCATCAGGCAGGTTTTCGGCACCCACAACCTCAATTTTGGGGTAAAACAGCTTCACAAGACCTTTGATAAAACGATACAGGGCAGATGTTTTCTTTTCCATGGATACACCTCCTCAGTTCTTAACATACGTCAGAAAAATAAACTGAAACGAAACCCCCAGTTTTGTTTCAGTTTATTTTTCTTTTTTATATTTATTCTATAAGTATGGAGAATGGGGAGATTATCCCCTCCATCAAAAAAGGAGCGGAAAATATGAGCAAAAAATTTGGAGACAGAAAAGACGGTGTCCGACTGAAAAAAATCAGTTCCATGCACGCCATTATGCCCCTGATGTATCCCAATCGCTGTGACAACGAGGCGTTTATCAGCGAACGGATTGACCTTACCAACGTCAATGCCTATCTGGAAAAAAAGAACGCGGAGAACCCGGAGTATGCCTACAACCTGTTTCAGATCATGGTAACAGCCATCCTGAAGGTCATCACCCTCAGACCAAAGATGAACCGGTTTATCGCAAACCAGACCATGTACCAGAGAAATGAGGTCACCGCCTCCTTTACGGTGAAAAAGCTGTTTTCCGACGACGGCGCCGAGGCTCTGGCAAAGATATGCTCCAAGGGCAGCGACAACATCAACACCATCCACGACGAGATATACCATCAGGTATCCTTTTGCAGAAGCGAAGAAAAAGACCCCTCCACAGCCAGCATGGATGTGGTTCAGAAGCTGCCCGTATTCCTGCTGAAGCTGGTGGGCGTAGGCGCAAGGTTCCTGGATCGTCACGGCTGGATGCCCAGAGGTGTCATAGCCACAGACCCCTTCTACTCTTCTGCCGTGCTGGCGAATCTGGGCTCCATTGGCCTGCATGCCGGTTATCACCACCTGACCAACTGGGGCACCTGCTCCGTGTTCTGCGTGGTGGGCGACATCAAAAAGCGCCCCTTCTATGACGAAGCGGGCAACATGGAGATGCGGGACAGCGTGGATCTGGGCCTGACCATTGACGAACGAATTGCCGACGGCTACTACTATTCCAGAACCGTCAAGCTGCTGAAAACCCTCCTGGAAAATCCTGAATTGCTGGAAAAACCCTTGAACGAAGAGGTGGACTACTGATATGAACACAATTACCGCAAAAACCCCTTGGAAGGACCATCTGGGCGACGTTCCCATGCATCTTACATACTTTAACGGGTCCATGTTTGAAATGGTGGAGGCAGTCGCCGAAAAGTACCCCGACTATGTGGCCCACGACTTTATGGGCAAGTCCACCACCTACAAGAAGATGGTGGAGGATATCATCACCTGTGCCAAGGCCCTGAAAACCATCGGCGTCCGGGAAGGCGACCGAGTCACCATCGCCCTGCCCAACTGCCCCCAAGCCATCAGCCTGTTCTACGCCGTCAACTTGGTAGGCGGCATTGCCAATATGATACACCCCCTATCTGCGGAAAAAGAGATTGAATTTTATCTCAACGAGTCCGAAAGCGTCACCGCCATCACCCTGGATCAGTTCTACGACAAGTTTGAGCGGGTACGGAAAAACACCAAGGTCGTCAATCTGGTCATCGCCAGCATCAAGGACGCTCTGGCAAAGCCCATCAAGGCCGGATATATGCTGACTGAGGGCAGAAAGATCGAAAAGATCCCCGAAGACGCTCCCGTGATCCGCTGGAAGGACTTCATAAAGCTGAGCCGTTGCTGCTTCTACGACTATAAGGTGGCCCGAAAACCTGAGGATCCTGCAGTGATTCTGTACTCCGGCGGTACCACCGGCACCACCAAGGGCATCGTCCTGACCAACGGCAACTTCAACGCCCTGAGCCAGCAGGTCATTGCAGCCAATCAGATGTTCCGCCCCGGTGATAAGATGCTGGCAGCCATGCCCCTGTTCCACGGCTTTGGTCTGGGCGTGTGTATTCACACCATGCTGACACAAGGCGGCCGCTGCATTCTGGTGCCCCGATTCACTCCGGAAAGCTATGCAAAGCTCATTGTAAAGCACCGATGCAACTTTATCGCCGGCGTTCCCACCCTTTACGAAGCGCTACTGCGTCTGCCTGCCATGGATGACGCAGATCTGAGCTGCCTCAAGGGCGTATTCTCCGGCGGCGATTCCCTGTCCGTGGAGCTGAAGAAGAAGTTTGACGTATTTCTGGCAGATCATCATGCGGCCATCCAGGTGCGGGAGGGCTACGGCACCACAGAAACCGTCACCGCCTGCTGCCTGACCCCTGCTCACATGCACAAGGAAGGCAGCATCGGCCTGCCCTTCCCGGATACCTACATCAAGATCGTTGCTCCGGGAACGGATCGGGAGCTGCCCTACGGGGAAGAGGGTGAAATTCTGCTCTCTGGCCCCACGGTTATGAAGGAATATATGAACCATCCCCAGGAGACTGCCCAGACCCTCCAGACCCACGCCGACGGCCTTACCTGGGTCTACACCGGAGATCTTGGCACCATGGACTCGGAGGGCTTTGTCTACTTCAAGGGACGGGCCAAGCGCATGATTATTTCCTCCGGCTATAACATCTACCCCGGACAACTTGAAAACATCCTCGACGCCCACGAATTTGTGCAGATGAGCTGTGTCATCGGCGTTCCCGACTCCTATAAGATGCAGAAGGTAAAGGCTTTTGTAACGCTTGCCCCCGGCGTAACTCCCACAGAGGAAACCAAGCAGGCCATCCTGACCCACTGCCGGAAGCACATCGCCAAATACGCCATACCCTACGATATTGAGTTCCGGGAAGACATGCCCAAGACCCTTGTGGGTAAGGTGGCCTATCGCGTTCTGGAGGAAGAGGAACTGGCGAAATTGGCAACACAGGAAGTGGGCTGACAGAAAGGGTAGGGTATTATGGAAACAAAGAAGAAATCCTTCCTGCAGGCTATGAAATTCACCCTGTTTTCCATCTCTGCGGGAATCATTCAGATTGGTGCATTCTCCCTGTTGGAGCTGTTTATTAAGGACTATTGGCTCCCCTATCTCTGCTCGCTGGTACTGTCCATCCTGTGGAATTTTACACTCAACAGGAAGTATACCTTCCGATCCGCCGCCAATGTACCCGTGGCAATGGCAAAGGTGTTCGGGTTTTACCTGGTATTTACCCCCCTGTCCACATACCTGGGAAACCTGGCGGAGGCACGTGGCGCAAACGATTTTCTGATCCTTGCCGTCACCATGCTGTCCAATTTTGTTTTGGAATTCCTGTTCTGCAAGCTGGTGGTATACCGCGGGAAGGAAGATACCCTGGAAACCGAATAAAACGAATAATTGTTTCGTTTCAGTTTATACAAGTTCAGTAAAGTGAATCTGTAAGCTCCCCTCCCCCGCTTTATTGGAAAAGAGATGTGTATTTTGCAGAAAAAATATATACTGTACAACCCGGAAGCCGGAAACGGAAATTGCAGTGAAGACGCCAAAATGCTGGACATTGTATTCCCCGACACTGTATACCTGGATATTACGAAAATAGGCAGTTACCGGGAATTCTTTCAGACTCTGAACCCCTCTGACGAGGTAATCCTCTGCGGCGGTGACGGAACCCTGAACCGCTTTGTCAACGACACAAGGGATGTGAAATACACAAATTCCATCTACTACTTCCCCGCTGGAAACGGAAACGACTTTGCCCGTGATCTGGGCTTATCCAGTGACGAATTGCTGGAATACCCCATGAATGACTATCTGCGGGATCTGCCCCAGGTCACCGTCAACGAAAAGACCTGTTATTTCCTGAATAACGTAGGCTTCGGCATCGATGGTTATTGCAGCGAAGAGGGCGAAAGAGTTCAAAGTACATACAACAAAGGCAAAAAGACCGAAAAGAAAAAGGTCAACTACACCCTGCTGGCCATCAAGGGGCTCCTGATGCACTTTCGTCCAAGGAAAGCCATTGTTACGGTGGACGGAAGTACACACTCCTTCGAGAAGGTTTGGCTGGCTTCCGCACTGAACGGTCGGTTCTACGGCGGCGGCATGATGGCAGCCCCGGAGCAGAATCGGTTAGACCCGGAAAAGTCCCTGAGCCTGCTGGTGATACACACCAGCAGCAGACTAAAAACCCTGTGTATTTTCCCCTCCATTTTCAGCGGAAAGCACATCCGACATAAGAAATACATCACCCTGCTGACCGGGCATGAGATTTCCGTAGCGTTTGACCGTCCCACACCTCTGCAAATCGACGGTGAGACCACACCAAACGTTCTTTCGTATCAGGTCATCAGCGCAAAAAAACGACTTTTTGAGAGGGAGGCAGCCTATGAACGAGCAAAAGGATAAATACAGCAAAATCAGAACACTGATCGTCGTATGCTTTTGGCTTATCCTGTTTCTGGTTTTATTTTCCCAGCGGGACAAGCTCACCGTTGAGAACATCGTCAATTATTCTCCGAAAAATCCCCTTCTGGCTGCCGTCGTCGTGCTGGCACTTTACGCGGTCAAGGGCTTTAGTATGCTGATTAACGGCTATATCCTCTATATCGCCGCCGGAATCATGTTCTCCATTCCCCAGGCCCTGGTGGTCAATTTTGTGGGAAGCATTGTAATGATCACCATTCCGTTTATGCTGGGACGCAAAGGCGGAGCGGCGGCAGTGGAAAAGCTCACCGCAAAGTACAAAAAGCTGGCGACCCTGCGGGATAAGCCAAATCAGAACGCACTGTCTACCACCTTCCTTCTGCGGGTCCTGGGGATACTCCCCTGCGAGATCGTCAGCCTGTATCTGGGGGCTTGCAACCTGCATTTTGGAAAATACCTGCTTGGCTCGATGACAGGATTGCTGCCCTCCATCATCATTTTTTCGGTCATGGGGCAGTACGCTTCATCCCCCGGTTCCCCCCAATTTATCATTGCAGTGGTGGTCTGGATCATAAGCATCGTGGCCGGTTTCCTTCTGAGCGGTAAAAACAAAAAGAAGAAAGAAGAGTGTAAAAAAATGCGGCGGTTTTCAAGAGCACAGGTGCTGACCATTCCCAACGCCCTGAGCCTTCTTCGTATTCTGCTGCTCCCTGTAATTTGGGTACTCTATCGTCAGGAGCAGTATCTTTGCGCGGCATGGGTGGTTTTCCTGTCCGGCCTTACGGATATTATGGACGGCAAAATCGCAAGGCACTACAATATGGTGTCGGATTTTGGCAAGATCCTGGACCCCGTGGCGGATAAGCTGACCCAGGGTGTGTTGATCCTGTGTCTGTCCATGAGATACCGGGAGATGATCGCACTCGTAATCATGTTCGCCGCTTATGAGTTATGTAAACTTATCATGGGCTATGTGACCATGCGGAGATACGACAGCATCAACGGTGCGAAATGGTACGGAAAGGCGACCACTGTTCTGCTGTATGCCGTCTCCATTCTGCTGGTGCTGTTCCCCGGGATCCCGGTCACCGCAGCCAATGTGATGATCCTGCTGTGTAAGCTGGTCACCACCCTTTCCTTCCTGCTCTATGTTCTCTTTTATGTAAAGCTTTGGCGCAGCGCAAAGCTGGAAACTGAATGATTCCCTCCGTTTACATCAGGAGACCTTCTCTGCTGGGGGAGGTCTTTGTTTTTTCGGTGATATGGGCATGTGGTCAGGCATGAAAACCCCTTCTCCACAGCAGAAAATCCGCTTCTCCACACCAATATATTTGATTTTTTAGATGTATTCTAATATACTATGGATAACAATACATACGAGGAGTAAACGCAATGCAAGAACGAAATCTTCCCTTTGGTCTTCCCATGCCCGGCGGCCCTCTGGATCGCCCGGTCACCATCCCCGAGCGTCCCGGCTTTGGTGCGCCCTACGACCCTGATGTTCCGGCAGAGGCCACCGGCAAAGCCCCTCCCACCTGTGAGTTTCTTCCCCAGGTAGCGGTCACCGATGCCGGACTTGCGGTTCGCGAACCCGGCGAGGCCCTTCTGCTCGGCACCCCCGGTCAGGAGGAAGCCGACGGCATCATTATGACCTGCGACCAACCCTGCATCAACGGTTTTTATGTAGGCGACAACCGGGACTACACAATCCGCAACAGCACCATCCGTTTTGATGGTGACGGGCTCAATGACTTTGCCGGAATTGGCGCCGGTGTTCAAGTGTCGGACACTGCTACCGTCACCCTGGAAAATACCCGCATCGAAACCTCCGGCGTCATCCGCCCCTGCACCTTTGCGGGAGACTATACCAAACTTGTGGTGAAGAACTGCCAGCTCATTGGCAACGGCGGAACCCTTCCCCCGGATACTCCCCTGGTAATCGGCCCCGGCATGAAGGAGCCCCCTCCGGGCCTCGGCATCGGCGGCAACTGCCGCACCCATCTATCCGCCGGAGATTCCCACGCCTATTTCTATGACAGCCTGATCTATGCAGACGGCTGGGCCGCCCTCAGCACCGACGCATGCTTCGGCGATCTGTATTTGGAGGCCAACAACTGCGACGTAATCGTAAAAAACAGCGGCTATGCCTCCTACTCTGACCACGGCGGCAACGTGGTCCTGAACGACTGCAATCTGTCCGCCACCATTGCGGTAATCATTGCGGGCAAGTGCCGTGAAACGCTGAACAACTGCTATGTAAACGGCGGCAAGTATCTGGCCATGATCCACAGTGTATTCGGAAACACCCACGAGGTCAGCGAATTTACCGTGAATGGTGGTCTTGTGAACGCCGGTCAAGAGTGCATTCTGATCAAGAGCCAAAATGCATACATTGATCTGCGGGATGTGGATATGAAATCCGATTCCGGCTGCCTGATCCACACGGTTCTTAACGACGATCCCTGCGCCACCAAGGTTCCCGAAGGGGAAGAGGTCTACGGCGTGAAGGTGGCCATGTCCGATATGTGGGTTCAGGGCGATATCCTCCATGAAGATCCCCACCGGACCATGGCAGTGCATTTCAAGCACACCCATATTACCGGCGGCATTCAGAACGCCATCATCTGCCTGGACAAGGCCAGCGTCTGGACTGCGGACAAGGATTCCAGCGTCTTTATCACCGGTTTTGGTCCCAGAGGCACCATCGACGCCCAGCCCGGTGTTACCATCACCGCCAAGAGCGACAAGCTTCCCTCCGGCACAACTGTACTTCCTTCCGGCGGCAAGCTGGTCGTAGAATAAGCCAAAATTCTGTCCATCGGCAGAAAAAGAGACAAAAAGCCCCCTGTGCGAATTTGATCCGCACAGGGGGCTAATATATTCTCATTTTTCATGTCCCGCATACCAGGCCACACCAAAAATGACCATGAGACCGCCCAGCACCACCACGACACCGGGAACCTCCCGAAACAGGATCAGCCCCAGAATGGTGGCAAACACCGGCTCCAGCAGCTTCACCGTGGAAACGTAGGCCGGAGATTCGTACTTGAGGCCCCAGGAGAAAACGCTGTGCCCCAGCAGAGTACAGAACAGGGCAAGGCCAAGGCCGGATAAATAATCCACCGGCTCATAGCCCATCACGGGAACCTTTGTAATCAGCAGCATCAGCCCCACGGTGAGGGCCCCCATGGCATAGACCACGGTGGTATAGACCGTGGTGGAACGGGTCTTTCGCACCCGGGTACCGATGATGGTATACACCGACACAAACACCGCACCAAATATCGCCAGCAGATCCCCAAACAGGGCGTTCCCGCCGCCACCCAGGTCGCTGCCCGCAATGAAAAGGCTGCCCAGGAAGGTAATTCCGATGCCCACCCAACCCAAGAGGGGGATGGATTTTTTCCACAGCAATCTGGAGATCAGAGCCACGAAAAACACTTCCGTATCCACCAGTGCCACAGAGGCAGCAATGGTGGTATAACGCAGGGATGAGAAATAGCAGACAAAATGCAGCCCCAGGAACACACCGGACAGGGCGCTGAGCAGAAATTCCTGCCGGGTCATCTGCTTCAATTCCTCCCGATTCCGAATCAGGGCCACAGGCAGCAGAAGCACCGTGGAAAAAAGCATACGGTAAAACACCAGCACCATGGAGGGAGCGTCGGAGAGCCGCACCAGAATGGCGCTGAAGCTGGCCCCTGCCACACCCAGAAGAATCATCAGCTTTTTCATGGTTATTTCCCCACACAGAACCGGGAGAAGATGCCGTTTGTAATATCCTCCCGCATGGACTTGCCGGTGACCTCCGCAATGGCCTCAATGGCGTCCTCCAAATCCAGCAGTACCGCATCCGGGGTGCCGCCCCAAAGCATGGATTCCTCCACCTTCAAAAGGGCGTCTCTCGCCCGGGTGATGGCGTCAGCATGCCGCGCATTGGTCAAAAGGGTGCCGTCGCAGGGCGTATTGGAGGAAAACAAGCCTTCCACCGCAGGGGTCAGGGCTTCAATGCCCGCTCCGGTGACGGAAGAAATGGGCAGAACGATATCAAAATCCAGCTCGGATGGCTCCACCACCTGGGGAAGATCGGATTTGGACAAAATGCAGATGGCATTCCGGGCCTGCTTTGCGGCCTCCATGGCCCGGTGATCCTCTTCCTGCAAGGGTTGAGAGCCGTCAATGACCACCAGAGCCAAGTCGGCCCGGTTGGCTGCATCCAAGGCCCGCTGGACGCCGATCTTTTCCACCCTGTCGGCAGTGTCCCGGATGCCTGCGGTATCCATGAGCCGAAGGACCAGACTGCCCAGACGGATCTTTTCCTCCACCGTGTCCCGGGTGGTGCCGGGAATATCGGTGACGATGACCCGCTCGTAGCCCGCCAGGGCATTTAAAAGGCTGGATTTTCCCGCATTGGGACGGCCCAAAATAACAGCGCCCACACCGTTTTTCACCACACTGCCCCGCTGACAGGTGGAAAGAAGCTGATTCAGGACAGCTTTCTGGGTCTCCAGGGTTTCGGTATACTGGGACAGGGCAAAATCGTCGATGTCCTCGTCGGGATAGTCAAGCACTGCATGGAAATGGCTCATAATGGCCACCAGCGCATCATAAACCGGTTCCAGCTTCCGAAGCAGGGCTCCGCCCACCTGCCCCGCTGCATTGGCAGCGGCGTCGGCAGTCTCTGCCTCAATGAGATCAATGACCGCCTCCGCAGCAGTGAGATCCATGCGCCCGTTCAGAAACGCCCGCTTGGTAAATTCTCCGGGGCCTGCCTGCCGTGCGCCGTGGAGGAACAGATGGGACAGAGCCTCCGTCAGCACCGCCGGAGAACCATGGCACTGCAGTTCCACGGTGTCCTCGCCGGTATAGCTGTGGGGTCCCCGGGTGTACACCGCCAGAATCCGGTCAATGACCCGGCCCTGCCGATCCAAAAGGTCCGTCAGCACCAGCTTTCGATTGGGGCTTTCAGAAAAGGCTTTGCCGGAAATTGGCTTTAAAATTTTATCCGCCACAAGGGCACAGCCCTCACCGGTAAGACGGATCACACCGATACCGGAGGGGGCCAGGGCGGTGGAAATTGCTGCAATAATTTGAGACATAATATGCTCCTTACTTCTTCACAACGCCTTTTTCCTGCCACTTGCCGGACAGATACCGAATCACCACAATGGCGGTACCCATGACCCAGCCCACGGGGATGGACCAGAACACGCTGCGGTAGCCGATGAAGGGAACGGTAGCCATAATGTTGGCAATGATGACACGGACGGTCAGACTTGTCATGCTGGCGGCGGTGGGGTAGGCCACATCACCGGAGCCCTGGAGAACGCCGTTGGTCACATACATGATGCAGAATACCAGGAAGAAGATGGCCATGGTCTGCATATACTCAACGGCCACAGCGTTGGCTGCCTCGCTCATGTTGTACAGCAGAACCGCATAGGGGCCGCCAAAGAAGATCAGGGCTACAATGGCGGCGCAGGCCACCAGTGCCATCAAAAGGCTCTGGCGGTAGCCCCGGCGAATACGGTCGATCTTTCCAGCACCCATGTTCTGTCCGGTGAAGTTGGAAAGACCCATGTAGAACATCATAATGGGCACCATGGCAAAGCTCTCCAGCTTCATTGCAGCGGAGATGGCGGCAATGACGTCCACACCGAAGGAATTGATAAGCCGCTGCATCAGTACCATACCCAGCGCCACAGAGCACTGCTGAATGGAAGTGGGGATACCCAGCCGCAGGCTGGTGGTGAACATGTTTTTGTGGAATCCGAAGTCACCCTTGCGGAATTTTGCCACAGAGACCTTCTTGAACAGATACACCACAGAAGCCACTGCGGAAACACCCTGGGCAATGACTGTGGCCCAGGCTACGCCGGCAACGCCCCAGGGCTTTACAAAGAGCAGGTCCAGCACAATGTTCAGCACCGTGGAGATCAGCAGGAAATACATGGTGGAGCGGCTGTCGCCGATGGAGCGGAGAATGGCAGCCATGGCGTTGTAGGCAAACTGGAAAATGAGACCCACGCAGTAGATGCGCAGATAAACGATGGAGTCCTCCAGAATCAAATCCTCCACCTTCAAAAGTCCTGCCATAATGGGGCGGCTCAGGACCAGGCCCAAGGCAGTTATGATAACACTCAGCCCCAAAAGGGTAAAGCAGGCTGTGGAGAGATTTTTCCGGAAGGAATCGTCATCCTTTGCTCCATAGAACTGGGCCGCCATGATGCCCACGCCGTTGGTCAGGCCCATAGCCAGGGCCAGCAGCAGGAAGGTTACGGGACTGCTGGTGCCCACGGCTGCCAGGGCGTTCTGCCCGGCAAAGTTGCCTACAATGAGGCCGTCGGTGAGGGAATAGACCTGCTGCAGCAGGTTACCGCCAATGAGCGGCAACGTAAAGGACAAGATGAGTTTCCACTCCTTGCCCTGGGTCATATCTTTTGCCAATGTGATTACCTCCTTGGTATACGATGGCGCGGTAGCGCCTGACCCTCCCCCACTATGGAGGGAGGGTTTAAGGGAGTGCCGCCAAACGACTGCACTCCCTTATGATACCATACATTTTTTTAAATGAAAATAAGTTTACTTAATAATTCTCAGCCGCAGAACGCCCTCGATGTTGCGGACATGCTCCAGGGTCTCCTTGGAAACGGTCTGGCCCAGATCCACCAGGGTGTAGGCATAATCTCCACGGCCCTTGTTGATGAGGTTTTCAATGTTGGCCCCCTCATCGGACAGCAGGGTAGAGATCTTGGAGATCATCTTGGGAATGTTCCGGTGGATGATGCCAAGGCGAACCTCGCCGCTGCGGGGCATCTCCACATTGGGCATGTTGACGGAGTTGCGGATGTTACCGGTGGAAAGGTATTCCCGGATCTCCTGGGCCGCCATAATGGCGCAGTTTTCCTCGCTCTCCGGGGTGGATGCGCCCAGATGGGGAATGGTAATGACACCGGGCTTGCCGTTGACGGCAGCATTGGGGAAGTCGGTAACATACCGCGCCACCTTGCCGCTTTCCAGCGCCGCCAGAATATCCTCGTCATCCACCAGGCCGCCCCGGGCCAGATTGATAATACGGACGCCGTGGCGCATGGAGGCGATGGAGGTCTCGTTAATCATGCCCTTGGTGGTGGGCAGCAGTGGGGAATGGATGGTGATATAATCGCTCATCTCATAGATGGTCTTCAGATCCACCACATGCACATGGGAATCCAGCACCAGTGCGTTCTCCACGCTGAGATAGGGGTCGTAGCCATAGACATTCATGCCCAGCTTCACGCAGGCATTGGCCACCTTGACGCCTACGGCACCCAGTCCGATAACGCCCAGATTCTTGCCCAGAAGCTCTGGGCCAACGAATTTGCTCTTGCCTTTCTCCACCAGCTTTTCCACGTCGCCGTCCTCTTCGGTCAGGGCGGAGCACCAGGAGATGCCCTCCACCACCTTTCGGGAGGCAATCATTAGGGAGCAGATCACCAGCTCCTTCACGGCGTTGGCGTTGGCACCGGGGGTATTGAACACCACAATGCCCGCTTCGGCGCACTTATCCAGGGGAATGTTATTTGTGCCTGCGCCTGCCCGGGCAATGGCCCGCAGGTTGGAGCCGAACTCCATGGAGTGCATATCGGCGGAGCGCACCAGAATGCCGTCGGGGTTGTCGCAGGTGTCGGTAACGTGAAAGTCCTTGGGATCCAGTTGGTTCAGTCCCAGAGGGCTGATCTTGTTTAAGATTTGAATGGTATACATGATCAGATATCTCCCTATTCAAAGTTAGTTGTTCTTATCAAATTCCCGAATGAAGTCGGAGAGCTTCTCTACGCCCTCCATGGGCATGGCGTTGTAGATGGAGGCACGCATGCCGCCCACCTTCCGATGACCCTTCAGGTTGGAGAAACCGGCGGAGGTAGACTCTGCCACAAATTTGGCATCCAGATCCGCGTTTCCGGTGCGGAAGGTCACGTTCATGTCGGAACGGCTTCCGGGCTGTGCCGCGGCGGTGAAGAGCTTGGAGCCGTCAATGACGTCATAGAGCATCTGGGCCTTCTGGGTCTTGATCTTTTCCATACCGGGAATGCCGCCCTGCTCCTCCAGCCAGTCCAGAACCAGGCCCAGCATGTAGATGCACCAGCAGGGAGGTGTGTTGTACATGGAATCCTTCTCGATCATGGT
>CAZEPQ010000004.1:36529-37816 GCA_964514175.1 uncultured Oscillospiraceae bacterium | reverse complement strand
CTCCCGGCGCATGGTCTCAATGAGGATGGAAAGGTGCATCTCACCACGGCCTGCCACATGGAAGGCATCGGTGGAGCCTTCGGATTCGGTGACCCGAAGGGATACGTCCTTCAAAAGCTCCTTTTCCAGACGCTCCCGAATCTGACGGGAGGTGACGTACTTGCCGTCCTTGCCTGCGAAGGGGGAGTCATTGATGGTGAAGGTCATCTCCATGGTGGGTGCGGAGATCTGAATGAAGTCCAGAGGCTCCACGGTGTCGGGCTGGCAGATGGTGTCACCGATAGTGATGTTGCCGATGCCGCTGAGAGCAATGATGTTGCCTGCGGAGGACTCGGTGACAGGGACACGGCCCAGACCGTCAAATTCATACAGAGATACGGCCTTGAGCTTCTTGGAAACCTGATCGGGATCGTGGTAGTTGCAAACTACAATCTCCTGATTCTGGCGGATGGTGCCACGCTCAATGCGGCCTACGGCGATGCGGCCCACGAACTCGTTGTAGTCGATGGAGGAAACAAGCATCTGGAAGGGCTCTTCCACATTGGCCTCGGGAGCGGGAATATATTCAAGGATGGTGTCAAACAGGGGCTTGAGATCGGTGCCGGGAGCCTCGGGAGAATAGGAGGCGGTACCCTGACGGCCGGAGCAGAACAGCATGGGGCTGTCCAACTGCTCGTCGGTGGCATCCAGGTCGATAAGCAGCTCCAGAACCTCGTCGATGACCTCCAGGATTCTCTGGTCGGGGCGGTCGATCTTGTTGACCACAACGATGACCCGGTGGCCCAGCTCCAGGGCCTTGGAGAGGACGAAACGGGTCTGAGGCATGGGACCCTCGGCAGCGTCCACCAGCAGGATAACGCCGTTGACCATTTTGAGAATACGCTCCACCTCACCGCCGAAGTCGGCGTGGCCCGGGGTGTCGATGATGTTGATCTTGGTGTCGCCATAGGTGATGGCAGTGTTCTTTGCCAGAATGGTGATGCCTCTTTCACGCTCCAGATCGCCGGAGTCCATGACACGATCCACTACCTCCTGATTTTCACGATAGATGCCGCTCTGCTTGAGCATTTCGTCTACCAGCGTGGTCTTACCGTGGTCAACGTGGGCAATGATGGCTATGTTCCTGATTTTCTCGTTTACCAAAACAGGTAGCTCCCTTCAAAAAGTATAAAAATCCGCAAAATAAACTAAATCACAATTTATCATTCTATCATAGTGTTTTGCGGATTGCAAGACTGGGAGGACTGAAAACGAAAAAATCAGCCAAGAACAGGCTTGGCTGATTTT
>CAZEPQ010000004.1:0-36429 GCA_964514175.1 uncultured Oscillospiraceae bacterium | reverse complement strand
TCGCCCAATGTTCTCTGGGCATCAATATCTCCCTGCGCAGCCCGCAAGACTAATACGCTGATGTCATCCATATTTCGAACCTCCCGTTGTAGTGTTATTTGTCAGCCGCCAGTTTTGCTTCAATGGCGGATATTTTACTTTCTAAGTCCTTTCGCTGAATCCGTATCAAGTCAATCTGATTACTCAACGGCTTTTGCTCATTACGAGCCTGATTGGATAGCGTCTCTTCTTCCGATTTGAGAGAAATAATCTGCTCCTTCAACTGCTTCTTCTCTTTCATTTGGAACAGACCCAGTTTCTCGTAAGCTGCTTCCAACTGGATTCTCTTTCTTTTTGTTTCAGCAAGCCTTTGAGCAGAAGTGAAATCGTCCTTTTTGCGTTCCAAGGCACTTGCCTGAGAACTTAATTTTGCAGATTGTTCCTTCAGACTCGAAAGTTCGTTAAGCAATGCATTATGTTCCTCTGGGTGTGTTCCCCAGTAGTAATAGGTTATGAGTTTCTGTATGTCCGTAAGATCAGCATTTACCCGTTCATGGATGATGTCCTTGAAGTCGTTCAGATCTCGCAAATCATTTTGATGACAAAGAATTTGGTAATCAATTTCTTTGTTATAATCGAGCTTCCTGTTCCATTCGATTCTTTCGGTGGGGGTCATGTTTCCAAATAGAGCTTTCCCGTCCAGATATGGATCGCTGATCTTGGAGCCCCGCAAATTCAGCAGTGTGCTAGAAAGGGCGGATTGTAAATATCCGTGTACAATATCTGTATCTTGAAGTAGGGCGTTATAAAACTCCCGTCCATCCAGCATGACCGGGTATGCTTCATAAGGGTTCAAGGCGGTACTTTCTGCAAGAGCACGGTTCTTTTTTTCGATGGCTTCGATTACGCTCAGTACGGCGGATTTTAGGGTTTCAGCGTTAGGACCGTTACAACCTAACCATGCCAATGCCTGTCGAGAAATACAGTATGTATCGTGTGGGTCTATTAACAGAGCTTGAGTAGCCATGTTATATGCCGATTCAAATTGATATGATTTCAATGCTCGAGAAATATTCTGAGCGTAATTATTGATTTGTATATTTGACACTACTATATTCCTCCTTAATTGGGCTGTTTTTCTTCAACTGAGGCATATGTTTTTGGAGAAACCCGTCTAATTTTACGCAAACAGGCAAGCTAATTATCAGTATTACCACATCGGCAACAAATGCATATATATTATTTGCTGTGCGGATTAGGAAGGGGTGGGCGTAAATTATATGCTCCAACAGGGACTTTAGAATAAGGATACCTATTGCAGTTGCGGCAATAATTACAGCACAGTTGATACACCACCATACTGCATTGTGGTTCATGGTTGTGGTTTTTCGGAATGTTACACCGAGCAGAATACCAATGACCAAATTTCCTAGACACCAGCCGGGCATTCCGCGTAGACCGCCCGTAATTACACAGTATAGGATTACACCCAACGAACCCACCGCAGCGCCTGAAAAAGTACCAAAGGAATAGCAATATACTGCCATAACTACATAGCCCAAACACAGGTAGTAGTTTTCGAATATGGGAACCTGCAAACAAAGCGACAGTGCAACAAATAGAGCGATTCCCATAGCTGTCACACACATTTTTCTAAGGGTCATGTTTTTGTCTCCTTATAGTCAAGTTTTCCGTGTCAGAAGTGGTTGCGGCAAAGCTACAGAGAGTAGTATCACGAACGAGAGACAGAATTCGGAATATCCTTCCAACTTAAACTATTATAGTCGTATTATATGTCTTTAGGTGAATAATGTCAATCTGTAGATGCTTATTTTTCGCCTAAAAGCATCATATAATACATCTAAAGGTTAAGTTTGGGGGATGAGTGAATGGCCAGCGTGGACCTACAGGAAATTGGACAACGTATTGCTATACGGCGCAAACAGCTTGGATATACACAAGAGCAGATGGCTGGTATGATGGACGTGTCCATTCAGATGATTTCCAATCTGGAACGCGGGATTAAATCCATTCGTATCGAAAACCTGATTAAGTTATGCCAGATTCTTGATGTCAGCACGGATTATATTTTGACAGGAAAGCAAACTTATCAGGATTCCTTCAAACTGGCAAATCAGATCGCGGCGTTATCCACCGAAAACCGAAAAACCATTGAGGTGTTGGTTGACCACTTCTCACAACAATCGTAAGGGGCCATGGAAATGGCCTCTTTTGCTGTTTTAAAAGGACTGGTATTACGGAAATGATTATGGTACAATAAAATGAAATGTAAAAATAAAACTCAGGTGACATATATGGAGTATTTTGTATCAAACTATGACGTGGCTGTAATCGGTGCGGGACACGCTGGCATTGAGGCGGCGCTGGCTGCTGCTCGGTTGGGGCTCAAGACTGTGATCTTCACCATAAACTTAGACGCTGTGGGCAACATGCCCTGTAATCCCGCCATCGGCGGCACCGGCAAGGGACACCTTGTCCGGGAGATCGACGCTCTGGGCGGCGAAATGGGCAAGGCCTCGGACCGGGCCTGCATCCAGTTCCGGCTGCTGAACCGGGGCAAGGGCCCTGCGGTCCATTCCCTCCGGGCCCAGGCGGATCGGAGAAAATATCAGGAGATCATGAAGCATACTTTGGAGGTTCAGGAGAATCTGGATCTGAAGCAGGCCATGGTCACGGAGGTGCGGTTGGATGAAAACGGCGCTGTTTCCGGGGTAAAAACCCAGCTTGGGGCCGTTTACGGAGCAAAGGCCGTCATTATCTGCACCGGAACCTACCTTGACAGCCGGGTCATCACCGGCGAAAGCGTCTATGCCTCCGGCCCGGATGGTATGCATGCCGCCGTGGGCCTCAGTGAAAATCTTGCTGCCATGGGCCTGCGGCTGCGCCGCTTTAAGACCGGCACGCCTCCCAGAGTGAACCGCCGCAGCATTGACTTTAGCAAGATGGAGGTTCAGCCCGGAGATGAAGTTCCCGTGCCCTTCAGCTTTACCACCAAGGAAATCCCCGAAAACAGGGCGGTGTGTCATCTGACCTATACCAACGCCCAGACCCATCAGGTGATTCGGGAAAATCTGCATCGAAGCCCCCTGTTTTCCGGCGTTATCGAGGGTGTAGGCCCCCGGTATTGCCCCTCCATTGAGGATAAGATCGTCCGTTTTCCGGACAAGCCCCGGCATCAGCTCTTTATTGAGCCCTGCGGCCTGAGTACCGACGAGATGTATATCCAGGGCTTTTCTTCCTCCCTGCCGGAGGATGTGCAGATCCAGATGATGCACACCATTCCCGGTTTGGAGAACGCGGAGATGATGCGTCCGGCCTATGCCATCGAATACGACTGCGTGGATCCCACGGAGCTTTTGCCCACGCTGGAGACGAAAAAGGTTCCCGGCCTGTACGGTGCGGGCCAGTTCAACGGTTCCTCCGGCTATGAAGAGGCTGCTGCCCAGGGCCTTGTGGCGGGTATCAATGCCGCCCTGAAGCTCAAGGGTGAAGAACCGATGGTATTGCAGCGGTCTGATGCTTACATCGGTACCCTCATTGATGATCTGGTTACCAAGGGAACAAATGAGCCCTACCGTATGATGACCTCCCGGACGGAGTATCGGCTGATGCTGCGGCAGGACAATGCGGACCAAAGGCTTTCCGGCATCGGACATCGGGTGGGACTGGTTTCCGATGAAAGATATGCGGAGGTGCAGGAGAAATATCGGCGTGTTGCGGAGGAAGTGGAGCGGCTGGAGCGCTGCGGCACCTCGGAAAGCCCGGAACTGGCGGCTTATCTGGAGGCAAGAGGCACCGTCCCGGTAAAGGGCTCCGCCCGACTGGGCGATTTGGTGCGCCGCCCGCAACTGGATTACGACAGCCTTGCGCCCTTCGATCCCGGAAGGCCCGAACTGCCTGCGGATATTCGTGAGGCGGTGGAAATTCAGGTGAAATATGCCGGGTACATCAAGCGGCAGCTCAAGCAGGTGGAGCAGTTCAAGAAGGAAGAGAGCCGCCTGCTGCCTCCCGACCTGGATTATGGTCAGATTTCCGGCCTTCGTTTGGAGGCCCGGCAGAAATTAAATGAGATCCGTCCTCTGAACATTGGTCAGGCCTCCCGCATCTCCGGTGTCAGTCCGGCAGATCTGGCGGTGCTGATGGTGTATCTGGAACTGAAAGAAAAAGAGCGGTGATGGGATGAAAAAGCGGCTTTGCGTGATACTGGGGCTGATTTTGTGCGCTGCGGTGGTCATTTTCTTTGTTCTGTGGGGCAATTCCTCCAGCAAGGGGGATGTGTCACTGGTGGAGATCGACTACGGCGACAGCCAGTTCTTCACGGAGCGGGAAATGGAACAGGCCGCAGAAGCGTTGGTGGATGAATTTCAGGCAGAATTTCCCGACTATACATTAACAAAGCTCTGGTATGTGAATGACCTTCGGCAGCTTGAAAATGACGGGGACGTTCAATACGATGGCCGCAATATCATCTTTTATTCCGATATGGAGCCTAAGTCGGAAAACCAGCCCCAGACGGAAACGCTGACCCGTTACCGCTGGTGTGTTGCGGTGAACGATGCAGGGCGCTGGTATGTGGTGGAACACGGCTTCTGACAGGAACTTGGCATGAAAAGGAGAAATCTCATGTTATATGATACCCACGCCCATTTTGATGATGAGGCATTTGACTCGGATCGGGATGAATTGCTTCTTTCCATGAAGGATATGGGCGTTACCCTGATTAACAATATCGGCTGCGATGTGCCTTCTTCGAAGGCGTCCATTGCGTTGGCTGAAAAATATCCCTTCATCTATGCCACCGTGGGCCACTGGCCCGGGAATACCTGCCAGATGAATGAGGAAATGCTGGAGGAATACCGCCATTTGGCACAGCATCCAAAGGTGGTTGCCATTGGCGAAATCGGTCTGGATTATCACTATGAGGACACCCCCAGAGAGGTGCAGAAATACTGGTTCGACCGTCAGATGGCCCTGGCGGATGACCTGAGGTTGCCGGTGGTGATCCACGAGCGGGAAGCCCACGGGGACGGCCTTGAGATCGTCAAACGCTGGGCAGACAAGGTCCCCGGTGTGTTCCACTGCTTCTCCGGGAGTAGCGAAATGGCGAAGGAAATCGTAAAAATGGGCTGGTATGTCAGCTTTACCGGGGTGGTCACCTTTAAAAATGCCAGACGTGCCCTGGAAGCGATGGAGGCGGTGCCTCTGGATCGCCTGATGATCGAGACTGATGCCCCCTACATGGCCCCTACGCCCTATCGGGGCAAGCGGAATCATTCCGGCTACGTCATTAAGGTGGCGGAAAAGTTGGCGGAGATCAAGGGCATCTCTGTGGAGGAAGCTGCCAGGATCACCATGGAAAACGGAAAACGATTTTTCCGCATCCCCGAATAAACGGTTTGTAGGGACAGAAATGTATAATGCTCGTAGGGTCCGATGCCCACATCGGACCCAGTGGAAAGGGCTCTTGAAGGAGAATACAGATGACAAAACTTGAACTTGCTAAGATGATCGACCATACACTTTTGAAGCCTGATGCCGGGGTGGCCCAGATCAGAAAGCTCTGCGCCGAGGCAGTGGAGCATCACTTTTGCTCTGTCTGCGTAAACTCCGGGCGGGCGGCGCTGGCGAAGGAATGTATTGCCGGGTCCGACGTAAAGCTCTGCGTGGTGGTGGGTTTCCCTCTGGGCTGCTCCGTCACCAAAGCTGCCGAGGCAAAGGCTATGGCGGAGTTGGGAGCGGACGAGATCGACATGGTGCTGGATGTGGGCCAGGCCAAGGATGGCTGCTGGGATGCCGTGGAGGCAGACATTCGGGCTGTCCGTGAAGCCTGTCCCGGCAAGATTCTGAAGGTCATTCTGGAGACCTGTCTGCTCACCGAGGAGGAGATCGTGAAGGCCTGTGAGGCCTCGAAAAATGCCGGGGCCGACTTTGTAAAGACCTCTACCGGCTTTTCTACCGGCGGCGCAAAGGTCCAGGACGTGGCGCTGATGAAAAAAGCAGCCGGAGGCTTGAAGGTCAAGGCCAGCGGCGGCATCCGAACTTATGAAGACACCCTTGCGATGATGGAAGCGGGAGCGGACCGAATCGGTGCCAGCGCCGGAATCGCCATCATCGGAGGATTGGAGGATTAAATATGAATACAAAAGCAGTAATTCTGGCGGCAGGCAAGGGCACCCGGCTCCAGTCTGAGAAATATCAGATGCCCAAGGTGCTGCGGGAAGCCAATGAAAAACCTCTGCTGCACTACGTTCTGGAAGCTCTGAACTTCCTCCCTGCGGAGGACACCGTCATTGTGGCGGGCTACATGAAGGAAAAGGTTATGGAGCGGTTCCCGGAGTATCCCTATGCCATTCAGGAAGAGCAGAAGGGCACCGGTCATGCGGTCCAGTGTGCCAGAGAAGCCCTGAAGGACTTTGCCGGCACCGTGCTGGTGTGCTGCGGCGATATGCCCCTGATCAAAAAGGGGACCTATGAGGCTTTGCTGAAGGCCCATCAGGACAGCGGCTATCCCTGCACCTTCCTTACCGGTACCAGCAAGGACGATTTGCCCTATGGCCGTATCCTGCGGGATGAGAACGGCGATTTCCTCCGTGTGGTGGAGGACAAGGACTGCACTCCAGAGCAGAAGAACATTAAGGAGCTCAATGCCGGGGTCTATGCCTTCGACTGTAAGGAGCTGCTCTCCTGCCTGGACCTCCTAAAAAACGACAACGCCCAGGGCGAGTATTATCTCACGGATGTGCCGGAGTTGATGCGGAACCGGGGCGGCAAGATCGGCGTTTGCTGCGTGGAACTGAACGAGCAGATCATCGGCGTTAATACGGTGGAGCAGCTTGCGGAAGTGGAAGGATACCTGAAAAATCGCAAATAATCGCAAAAAACCTCCGGTTCTCCGGAGGTTTTTTGATGCCAGTCACACCGGGGACACAAAAATATGGTATAATACAGAAAAAGAATCGAAATTTTGCAATAAAGCGGAAGAAGTTGCGTCATAAATATTGAAACCATAAATCAGGAAATGGGAGGGGTGCAAATGAAAGCGAATAAGGGGATGATTTTCGGCATTGCACTGCCGATTCTGATGGTCCTGGTGATTGCGGGGATCGTACTGGCCGCATCTGGGGTTATGGATACGAAAGGCTTAACCGCCGGAGAAGTCATTGGTGTAGAATTTTCAGAGATTGACCGCATCCGGGTCAGTCAGGAGGTCTATTATCTGGATGACCGGGATACCGCACTGTGGGCCACGGTGTCAGAGCTGGTGGACATGGAGGCGATTTATCAGGCCATCAGCGACACTGTGGTAGAAAAGGGCGACGGATTTGATGATGGACTGGCAGGAGGCGGGTCCAGATTTGTGAACTATCTCCTGAAAAATGGGGATCAGGTGGAGCTGCGGTTTTCGGACGATCAGCAGCTTTGGCTGGATTCGGAAACCTGCTACTGGTTTGAGACAAAATTTCAGTTGTATGATAAACTGGACAGGGTGCTGGAGGGTTATACCTTTGTGACGGCTCCCGGTGTATGAACTTTCCGGGGAAGGAGTGGAATGGTATGAAAAAAATACTTGCGCTGATGGCGCTGGTGGTGGTTTCTCTTGGCGTTCTGTTCCTGTTTGACGGTGCCGGGGAGGCCAATGCCCCGGAATATTACTTCCGGGATAACACAACAATCTCTCCACCCAATGGTCTGCAAGGGTGTTATATTGATTTTCCCTGGGCAGTGGAGATGGATCTGACCGAATATATTTCTGCAATGAAGGATGGAATTCCAAACCTAGAAGGATTTTCGGAGCTGTCAGGCCGGAGCATGTATCTTGTGGATGGCAGACTTTTTGGCATGGAAATTGTATGGACGGGGGCAGTTCAGCCTGACGGTAACACAAAACGGATATTTCTCCGCCTTTATCCCGAAAAGCCGGAGGACCTTGCATGGGCCCGTGCCTATGTAATGGATTATGACAAAGTGACAGTGACCGAGACGAATGGAATATTGGTCTATGGAGACGGTACGGAACTGTCCTTGGCCAAGGTGTTGGAATTTACACGGGCCGACGGGGTGTATTGCCAAATTCAAGGAGTATACGCATCTGCGGAGGAATTGACAGCGATTCTGGAATATTATATGAATAACCAGCCCCCTTTTTCCATATGCACGTTGGGAGAACCCAGTGCGGTTCTGGATGTGGGGTACTATTTCCGGGACAACCCAACTCTGGCCGGGAGAATTGCCGTGCCGCTCAATACCTCTGTCCAATGGAGGAAACTCAGTGATCGGCAGGAGGAAGTCCTTGAGATGCTCCCTGAGATGTACGGCTTTGACAGCTTTTCCTGTTGGGGCAGATACGATGATGAAGATATCTATGGGCTCCAACTGGACTGGATCCATACAGAGGCAGAAAACTATCAATCGGGGTCGATGTATCTGTTCCCGGAAGCACCTGATAAGTACGGAAAAGTGGACGGAATGTACAATCTGGACTACGAGCATGTGACCGTCACGGAGCGGGACGGTGTCACCATCTATGGGGACGGAACTTCGGATTCCACCGCACGGGTGTTGGAAATAGTACTGGAGGATGGAACCTACTGCCAGATCGTCAACCGTTGTGCGGAAGGGGTGTTAGCCTCGCCCGACAGTTTGGAGGCCATGAGGGAGCTGGTGGATTTTCTGCTGGAGAATGATTTTGACTTTGACGACTTCCTTGTACTGGAGGCGATGGCGGAATGAGACAAAAGAAGAAAGTATTGCTGCTGACGCTGATACTGTGCCTGTGTTCCGCTCTTTGCGGATGTGGAGCAGAAGAAGCCCGGCAGTCAACGGTTTTAAAACCCGGCGGTGGTACCCTGGGCGGTGACATCCTGCCGTGCATCAAGGTGGGGGAGCAGTATTACCACTGGACAGGGATGAGCACGAATTTAAGCGGTCAGCAAGCGGCGGACCGGGCGTACTACGACGAAAAAAGAGGACTTTGCAGCTATTTACCCATGGGCTTTGAGGAAGCTGGGGAGCTGAGGCATGTATGGCTGGATGAGCCTGCGGAGGACTTTGACATTGCAGCGGATTTTGAAGTAACCGGTACGGTGTACATCAATCCTGAAGAACCGGATGTGGTCATTGCAAAGCTGTTCACGCCCACCATGGACGGGCAATATGTAGCCTTCCGCATAGATGAGGAAGGCAGGGATCAGTGATGCCGGAAACGGCAAGGAGGTGCCGAAATGAAATATAGGGGTAAAGTTATCGTGTTGACTGCCCTGCTGTTGGGGCTGTTTTCCGCCTGTGGGCAGAAAACCCCGACACTGACCCTGGAAATCGCCGGAGAAAACATTGCGGTTCCGGGGCAGACGGAGGTTTTGACCAAGTACCGCTTTATGGGCGACGTCAACTACACCCAGGAGATCTGCTATGCCGAAAGTCTGGAGCCAGTGGAACTGGATCTGGCGGAGGCGGGGAATTCGGCTGTGCTGAATTTCTCCTGTTCGTATTCGGAGCTTACCGTTCAGAAGGAAAATCCGGACTGGAGCGGGGATGTGTTTGAAAATGTGGATGCCATTGAACTGGAACCGGGGTGCAGATATGCCATAACCGGCCTGTTTAGAGACGGAAAATATGAGTATTCCATGCGTTTTGCGGACATTATCGTGGCGGACACAGAAGAAACGGCGGCCATCAAGGAACAGCAGACGGAAAACTGGGACTATACTGCCTATTTGGTGTATAACGGCGAAAAATACCGGAATACAGACGGAAATACGGAAAATCTGCCGGAGGGCTATGAACTGCTGGGGGCCACCCATGAAGCAGAAGTTTGGGACGCATGGGACGGAGAAGAGATGTGGGCCACCTTTGTGGGGGAGGTCTACGGTAAGGACGGCATGCTTTCCCTTTATGCCACCATTCCGTGGGAGGATCGATATATCGAGTTTGTGCCGGAAAATATCTGGTCTGCTACAGAGGCCGATTACAGTGGGATGACCCGGGGAATGTATTATTTCCGGGACAGCACCGGACAGGCGGGGGAATATCTCTGGGTATTTTGTGGCAATGGCTACGACGGAAAACAGCAGCGCATTTTTGACGATTATGGGGAAACACTGCAAACCGGCGGTGTTCTGCCTCTGTCGGATGAGGGGCAATTTGATTACATCAACGGCTATTACGATTCGGAGGATGCCCTGTGCCTGATCACCTTGGGCTGGGGGGATGTAGTGGTATATATTTATCCGCCGGAAACGGAATTTTGGGCAAGTCGGTATGAGGTAGCCCCGGAGGATTGTACCAAAACAGTAATTAACGGTGTGACCATTTACGGCGATGGCGCAGCGGAGGGGGAGCAAAAGGCGCTGATCCTGACGCTGGAAGATGGAACGAGCTGTTTCATTGTGGGGACAGATTTTGCGGCCCCGGAGCCTATGGCGGCAATTGCGGAGCATTTTGCGAGGAACGGTGTGGATTTATCCGCCTTCTCCATAGAAAAAGGAGACTACTACCAGGCATCTTCCGGCCTGGACGCAGAGGCGAGTTCTTATGTTTCCGGCTGCATCCCGGAGGATTTTAACGCCCTTGGGCTGGAAAGTGATGTGGAACGAAAGAATGGCCAGATCAATCGGGTCGTTTTCCGTGTGGAGCTGGGAATCGGGAAACACATTACTTGGACCGTATACCCCCGGCAGCAAGACATAGAGGACACCCTGTCTCTGGGGGATATTACATCGCTTACTCCCGAGATGGCGCAGGAGGCCTGGGGAACCAAAAACGGAGCGGCGGGCTTCCTCTGCGGAGACAAATATATCTGGATCAAGGCGGGGGGCCGGGATGATCTGGCAGATGATATTTGGGAATTGATTTCACAGCTAATATGACGAACTGACATGAATCATCACCCGGGGCGCATAGAATGTTCCCGGGTGATGATTTATGAAAAACAGTAGATGGAAAACCTATGCCTTCTGGATTTTTCTGACGGAAGCTGTGGGTATTTTCGCGGGGCTGCTGACCAGAAGGGCGGCGGAAACGTATGCACAGGATATTGTTCAGCCGCCCCTTTCCCCGCCGGGGTTTCTGTTCCCCATTGTGTGGACGATCCTGTATGCCCTCATGGGTATCGGAGCAGCGAGAATCGACCTGTCGGAGGCTTCTGAGGAACGAACCAAAGCGCTGATGCTATTTTTTGTTCAGCTTGCGCTGAATTTCTTCTGGAGCCTGATCTTTTTTGAGGCCCGGGCCTATGGCCTTGCCTTCCTGTGGCTGGTGGGACTTTGGGTGGGGATCGTCCTGATGATCCGGGCGTTTTATCCGGTGGACAGGCTGGCGGCGTTGCTGCAGATTCCATATTTGCTTTGGGTGACCTTTGCGGGATATTTAAATCTGGGGGTCTGGCTGCTCAATGGATAGGGGTGCCCGGATCCTGAAAAAGCCTTAAAAATAAATGAAAATTACTGCTTGACAATGGGGCGGGGCTATGGTAAAATAACTCGGCAAAAGGAAGTAGGAGCGGCGGCCCCGCACCTCACCGCAGGCGATTTTCAGCGAAGCGGTTAATATTCACAGAATTCAAGGAGTAGTTCTGCGTTTATTTGCGGGTGCCAATGCGGCATCCGTTTTTTGTTGGAGGTGTTTCATATCAGTAAACTTGACCATCAGCTCAATGAGGAGATCAGAGACAAAGAGATCCGTGTCATCGGACCCACCGGCGAACAGCTTGGCATCATGTCCTCTCGGGACGCACTGGTAAAAGCCTACGATCAGGGCCTGGATCTGGTAAAGATCGCGCCCACTGCCACCCCTCCGGTGTGCAAGATCATGGACTACGGCAAGTTCCGTTTTGAGCAGACGAAGAAAGAAAAAGAAGCCAAGAAGAACCAGCATGTGACCGAAGTTAAGGAAATCCGCATGTCTCCCGGCATCGACACCAATGACTTCAATGTCAAAGTCAAGAACGCAATGAAGTTCCTGAAGGAAGGCAACAGAGTTAAGGTGACGGTTCGGTTCCGTGGCCGTGAGATGGCCCACACCGATATCGGCAAGACGCTTTTGGCAAAGTTTAGCGAGGATTGTGCGGAGCTTTCCAGCACTGACAAGCCCCCGAAACTCGAAGGCCGCCACATGTCCATTTTCCTGGCGCCCAAATCCAGTAAGTAAAACCCTTTATTATACGGAAGGAGTACACCATTATGGCGAACAAGATCAAGACGCACTCCGGTGCAAAGAAGAGATTTAAGCTCACTAAGACCGGCAAGGTCAAGAAGGCCTGCGCTTACAAGAGCCACATCCTCACCAAGAAGGAAACCAAGCGGACTCGTCGTCTGCGTCAGGGCAGCTATGCCGACAAGACCAACGTGGCTGCAATCAAAGAGCTCATCCCTTACAAATAAGAATAAGCTTGCTACACTTCAAGGAGGATAACATAAATGGCTAGAGTAAAAGGCGCAATGATGACGCGCAAGAGACGTAACAAGACCCTGAACCTGGCAAAGGGCTACTGGGGCAGCAAGTCCAAGCACTTTAAGATGGCTAAGGAAGCCGTCATGAAGTCCGGCAACTACGCTTTCCGCGATCGCCGTGCTAAGAAGAGAGATTTCCGCAAGCTGTGGATCACCCGTATTTCCGCTGCTGTGGCTCCCTACGACATCAACTACTCTCGTTTCATGAACGGCCTGAAGAAGGCTGGCATCGAGATGAACCGTAAGATGCTCTCCGAGCTGGCTATCAACGATCCCGCTGCTTTCGCTCAGCTGGTCGAGGCTGCTAAGGCTGCTCTCTAATTTAAAAGCAAAATTAAGCCGCCGCTGTGATTTTCCACAGCGGCGGTTTTTGATATTCAGATTACAGGGAAACCACCAGAGCGCCGGTGTAAATGCCGGGAAGAATCTCGGTCTCCTTGCCGTCTACGGTGAGGGTACCAATTACGGAGCAGCCCTCTTCCACAGTCAGGGAGCTGAGGTAGGAGGTGCCTGCCACGTTCCAGACGGAGCCGTTCTTCAGGGTGACGATGACGCCGTTGTTGACGACGGGCTGTGCGGTGTTGATGACCTCGCCCAGCTCTTCGCAGTTCTCCTTGCAGACCTTCTCCACGCGGTGCATGGCCTTGGATGCGGAGATGATGCCATTGACGATGGCATTGTCAAAGGTGACGGACAGGTTGCGAACGCCGTCATAGCCGTTGCCTGCTGCGCCGGGACCCTTGCCGGGGCCGCCAGGACCACCAGGACCACCAGGACCACCAGGACCACCAGGACCACCAGGACCACCGGGGCCACCAGGACCACCAGGACCGCCAGGACCACCGGGGCCGTCTGCGCCGGGAGGAGGCGCCATGACCATCTTGGGGCCGGTATCGCCCTTAACGCCGGTGGAGCCGTTATAGAAGTCGCCGTTGACGGTCATGTCCTTGAAGGTGGCAATGACGTCGTAGGTCTCACGGGCAGTCTTGTTGTCGTGAGCGGGATCGTAAACATCGTCTTCCTTGGGATCGATGTAGTAGCCGGCGGGGTTGCCGGGGTCGTCGGAGTTCATAACCTGGAGGATGATGCCGTTCTGGGGTGCCAGGACGCAGTTGTCTGCCTCGATGATGGGAGCGCAGCCCTTGACCACCACGGTGGTCTCTTCGGTGTTGAACACGGAGCCGTCAGTGATGACCAGCTTGCCGCCTTCGTTGCGGAAGCACATGACGGCGAAGCGGCCTGCGTCTACCTTGGTGTTCTTGAAGGTGCCGGAGGCAGTTTCGTTGGCCATGATCAGAGCGTAGTCGGGCACATCAATGCGGCAGTCCTCGAAGGTGTCGATGCAGTCGCCGATGGAGAAAGCGCCGTAGCCGCTGGGGCCGGTGATGGCGACATCGCAGTTCTTCAGGTTCAGACGACAGCGCTGAACGCCGTCGGTGGACATGACGCCCCAGGCCTCGGCGGTGAGGGTGCAGTCCTCGTACCATGCGTCAGCGAAGTCCGCCAGATTGGTGGCACGGCAGTTGCCCCGAAGACCCAGCATCCAAGGCACACGGCGCATATTACCGGGCATGACGTTGTCTTCATAGTCGTAGGGCAGTACGCCGTCCTCAGCGGAGATCTCGCAGTTCTTTACATAGAGCTTGGAGTTGCCGCCGGCAAACATAGCGCCGCGGGCAGCACCCTTGGTGGAGATATAGGAATCTTCCACAGTCAGAATGGCCTGGTCGTCGGACATAATGCCTGCGCCGTAGCCGATAAAGTCGTTTTCACCATTGCCGGTGAGGGAAATGTCTGCGCCGGAGATGGTATAGGGACCCTTGCCGCCCACTGCAATGCCGTTGAAGCACTCGTCACGGGAGACGATGGAAACATCCAGGCATTCGCCGTCCTTGATCTCGCCGTCGGTGACAGCGGACAGGGCAGACTTCTCTTCGATGACAGCGCCGCCTTCGGCATAGATGGCAGCACGGAATTTATACTGGTTGTGGGGAATGGGGTCCAGGACCTCCAGAATGATGTCGCCCTCGTAGTTGCCGGGGACGGGCTTGACGCTCTCACCATTGATGGTCATAACCAGGGTCTTGCCCTCAGGAGGGAGCAATTCAGCGCCGGGAGTAATGATAAGGCCGAAAAGCTCCATGGATTCAGGTACGATCCACTGGCCCTCGACTTTCTTGAATGTTTTCATAGAAGATACCTCCTTCGTATCCAAAAACTGCTTTTAGCATACGATATAATGCTATGAATTGCAAGTATCATTCTTTCAGCGTGGGATATCAAATTCTGAAATGGGGACACCAGTTAGAGAAAACAGACCCGCCGAAAAGGTTGTGGAAACCATTCAAACGTGGTACAATACTAGGAGCATTTAAAACCTTGAAAGGAAGCAATTTCTATGGCACTGAAAAACAGAAATGAAATGGATCCCAAGTTTCAGTGGAAACTTTCTGATATTTTCCCCGATAAGGCAGCCTGGGATCAGGCTTATACAGAGGCTCAGGAAGCGGTCAAAACGCTGGAAACCCTGCCCGGAACGCTGAAGACCTCCAAGGAGGCGCTGAAGGAGGGCCTGGATAAAATCTATGCCGTCATCGAGCCTGTGAGCCTGCTCTATATCTACGCCATGCTGTATAAGAGCGGCGACAACGGCGACCCGGAGGCACAGAAGCTGGAAGGCCGGGCAACCAATCTTTATGTGGAGCTGTCCACTGCTCTGAGCTTTATGGACCCGGAAATCCTGAGCATTCCTCAGGAAACCCTGAATGAATGGATGGAGGATCCCATGCTGGTGGAGTATCGCCACATTTTGGAGGATACCGCCCGGGCACGGGCCCACACTCTGCCGGAGGCCCAGGAAAAGATGCTCTCCCAGCTTGCCGATGCGGCTGGTACCCCGGAGAACGCCTTTACCATGCTGGAGAGCGTGGATATGACCTTCCCGGACTTTGAGGGAGAAAACGGCGAGATGCTGCCCCTGAGCCACGGCACCTACGGCCTCTACCGGGAGAGCAAGAATCCCCAGATCCGGCAGCGGGCCTTTGAGACCTATCACGGGGAGTTTAAGCGCTATATCAACACCCTCAACGCCATGTATTCCGGCGCTGTGAAGCTGGATGACTACTATGCCAAGGTCCGGGGCTATGATTCCCCTCTGCATAAGAGTCTGTTTGCCAGCAATGTGCCCATTTCCGTCTACGATTCTCTGGTGGAGGCCATTCATGGAGGTCTGCCCACCATGGAGCGGTATCTGAATCTCCGCAAGAAGGTGCTGGGTCTCGACGAGCTGCATATGTACGACCTCTACTGCCCCATGGTGGAGGATGTGGACTACAGCCTGACCTTTGAAGAGAGCAAGGTGCTGGTGAAAAAGGCTATGGCGCCCTTGGGTGAAGACTATGCAAAGCTTCTGGATAAGGCATACGGCGAGCAGTGGATGGACGTATACGAAAACAAGGGCAAGACCACCGGCGCCTTCTCCTGCGGCGTGCATGGGGTCCATCCCTATGTATTGCTCAACTTCACCAATTCTTTGGAGGACGCCTTCACCATGGCCCATGAGCTTGGACACGCCATGCATTCCTACCTGTCCTCGGAGAAGAATTCCTTTGCCAACCACGACTATCAGCTTCTGGTGGCAGAGGTGGCTTCCACCGTCAACGAGGTGCTGCTGACCAAGTATCTGCTTTCTACAGAGACGGACAAGAAGCGGCGGGCGTTCCTGCTCAACCACCTGCTGGAGAGCTTCCGCACCACCGTATTCCGTCAGACCTTGTTTGCCGAGTTCGAGCGGGATGTACACGATATGTACGCCGCAGGCCAGCCCCTTACGGCGGAGGTGCTTTCTCAGAACTACCACGAGCTCAACGAGCTTTATTATAAGGGCGCTGTGGTGGATGAACTGATGGATGTGGAATGGGCCAGAATCCCCCATTTCTACAGTGCCTACTATGTCTATCAGTACGCAACGGGCTTTTGCTCTGCCGTGGCCATTGCGGACAGCATTCTGTCCACTGGGGATCCCTCCAACTATCTCAAGTTCCTGACCACTGGCGGCAGCGACTATCCCTTGGAGGAACTGAAAATTGCGGGGGTTGACCTGACAAAGCCCCATGTGGTCGCCCGGGCCCTGAAAGTCTTTGACGAGACCCTTATCGAACTGACAGAGCTTCTGGAGACCCTTTAAAACCTTAGAAAGAGATGAAATGATATGAATGAGACCATTCGTGGTTTGTTTGACTTTATAGAAAAAAGCCCCACCTGCTACCACGCCACCGTCAATGCGGCCAATGCGCTGCAGGAGGCAGGCTATCACAGACTGATGGAGGGGGATGACTGGAATCTGGTGCCCGGAGAGGGATATTTTTTGACCCGGAATAATTCCAGCCTTTTGGCCTTCCGGATGCCGGAGCAGGTCACCGGGTTCATGGTGGCGGCGGCGCATACCGATTCCCCCAGCTTCCGTGTGAAGGAAAACCCGGAGCTGGTGGTGGAGGGCTACACCAAGCTGGACGTGAATAAATACGGCGGAATGATCTTCTCCACCTGGATGGATCGTCCTCTTTCTGTGGCAGGCCGTGTCATGGTGGAGACGGAAGATGGGGTGGAAGGCCGCCTCATCAACCTGGACCGGGATCTGATGGTGATTCCCAATGTGGCCATCCATATGGATCGGAGCATCAACGACGGCAAAAAGCTCTCCGTCCAGATGGACCTGATGCCCCTGCTGGGTAAGGGACAGCTCGACTTCGGTGCCATGATCGCCAAGGAAGCCGAGGTGGAGCCGGAAAAGGTGCTTTCCCACGACCTGTTCCTGTATGCCCGGGACAAGGGCACCTGCATCGGGCCTGAGGATGAACTGATCCTTTGCCCCAGACTGGACGATTTGATGTGTGCCTATGCTCTGCTTCAGGGCTTCCTGAGAATGAAGGAGCCCAAAGCGGTGCCGGTGCTTTCCTTGTTTGACAGCGAGGAAGTGGGCAGCCGCACCCGTCAGGGCGCCATGTCCACCTTCCTGAAGGACGTGCTGCGGCGCATCTGCATATCTTCTGGCTTGGGAGAAATGGAATATCAGCGGGTCATTGCCCATTCCATGATGGTTTCTGCGGACAATGCCCACGGCGTCCATCCCAACCATCCCGAAAAGGCCTCCCACTCCGGCCGTCCCAAAATGGGTGACGGCGTGGTCATTAAATACGGTGCGGGCTACGCTACCTCCGGCATCTCCGATGCCCTGCTGCGGCAGATGCTGGGGAAGATCGGCGTGCCGGTGCAGCACTTTTTCAATCACCCGGATATCCGGGGCGGCAGTACCCTGGGCGAGCTGTCTGTGACCCAGGTGCCCCTGTATACGGTGGATGTGGGTCTTGCACAGCTTGCAATGCACTCCGCCTGCGAGACCGCGGGCGCTGCGGATACGGATTATCTGATCACCGCTATGAAACATTTCTTCGCTGCCAAGATCACCGAAACCGGCGTAGGGAAGTTTGCGGTGGAACTGTAAACGAGAAATACGAGCCCTCTCCGTTTTGGAGAGGGCTTGTGTGACGCTATTATGGTTCGGTAAGAAAAGTGCATAGTTTTTGCCCGTCTGTATTGATAAAACATTGTTCTGAATCACTCCAGGCAAGTCCATCGTAAAATGCAGCATTTAAATCCAATGCATCGCACGGTATGGTCGTACCATCGCTTTTTAAAATGACATATTCAGAGGGACTGATTTGAACATAAATTGCTGTCGAGGATCCAAATCCGTGACCATCAGAATTTGAATAATCCTGTACCTTTACGGGATCATATAGAAGATTTCCAGAAATATCAACATGACATACGTAAATTTCTTTATCTGCGCCCATTAACTTAACTGCGGCAACGCCATTATCAAATTCAAAGAATCCTTCAGAATTCGACATCACAGCGGTATGTTCCGAAAAATCAAGAACCTTTTCACCGGTTAAATTGTAAAAGGCACCATTGGTAATTACAAATGTTGATGTAAAGTTTTGCAGCCCTGTAAAGAAAATTCCGTTATTATAAATCACTGATGCACCATCCGCAGCTACAGGTATATCCAACAAAATATCCGAAGTTGAGTTATCAAAGGAAATCGTTTCAAGTGAATTGTCATATCTCATTAACATAACTCCATTTCCAAAGGTAAACATCCGCTCATTTCTATCCCCATAGTATATATGATCTGCATCGACTTCCCACTGCTTAGATTCACCTGTGGTTGCGTTGTAGATAGTAAAAATATCGGGCCGTGCTGTCCAATAGGAAAGAAAAACATTTTCTCCTCGATAGGAGTAGTGGGCTAACGAGTTACTATTGTGGGTATCGTAGTAAAGCGGGTGGTCTACAACAGGGGATTCTATCCAAGTACCGCTTGTATCAATGAACCCGTATCGTTCTTCATTTGTGTCATAATTTTTCACTTCCTGATAAACAAGATATACACCGTCTCCTCCGGTGATAATCTTATAAGTACCATCTTCCGGACTTTGTACTGCAAAACTTCCATTCTCATCAACAATTACAAATTTTCCATCGTCAGAGTTGATAAAAGAGTATCCGTTCGAAAAGTCTGAACCAAACCTGTCCCAGTTCGCTAATTCTGGTGATGTGATCACTTCACCAGTTGTGGTTAACAGACCTACGCAGGAATAGTATCCTGCATCGGGGGCCGAGAATCTTACCCATGCGATTCCGTCAGAAAAGTTTGTTGCATCCTCTAAAGATACTGTAACAGTAGTTGGGCTGGTTTCAACTATGGGTTCTGGTGTTTGTGATGGAGCGACAATGGGGGATGAGGTTATAGAAGTATCCTGAGGCTGAGATGAGTCAGAGGTGGAACTCTTGGTAAGCATCGCAGTTTCCTCATTACTAATAGTGTTATTAGATTCTTGATTCTCACTATTACAAGCGCATAGTGTAGCCAATAATAGACAACATATCAGTATAGCTGACAGTATTTTTTTCATTTCATACATCCTTTCTGTTGAATAGATGATTAGTGGTTTGCATAGCAACCATTCAGCCCCATCCAATAATCACAGCAATTGTCACACATCTCTGCCATACAGTCAGGATCGGCAGATGCGCCGCAGCCGTTGGAACATTCTTTGCCGCAACCCGCAAAGAGGGATAGCATGCAGATAATCATTATTGCCAATGCAAATAGTTTAAGTTTCATGAAAATTCGTCCTCCCTTTTTATTATGGCCAAAGTTTTACATCCGCAAGAATAAGCCGATATGTTGTAAATCCGAAAGTCATATCACTTGTTCTTACGATAATTTTGATATATTCAGCACCAGTTATATCAACAGAAAAATCAAAAGCATCTGTTTTTTGGTGTACCATTGGTGCATTGTACACCAACACATCGTCAGCATAAATCTGGACTGAACACGTCAAGGTTTCCCCAATATCTGCGTGCGGTGCTATGGTTCCAGTTAATGTGTCATATTCACCATATACCCTATACTCAATATATCTCTCATTTGATGTTGAATTATGGAATGTCACATAGTTGCTACAATCAGAAAAATCATTTCCGTAGGGATCTTCAGCAGTACCACTATTCCACTCCCAGTAAGCTGAATTAAGTTCATCAAGAGAAGAAAGGGACACGGGCTTACTTGCAGTCAAATCTTCCAGCTTCTTTGTCAGCATCTCATCCGCTGGGAATGTTTCAAGGGCCTGACGCACAACAGAAATTGCACTGTCATAATCAAGTTCAGCTATGTACGTATCTGCTTCGGCAATTACCATCGTCACATAACTGTAGCAATAATTAGAATAGGCCAATATCAATTCTTCACTTTCGGGGTTGGCTTCCAAACCGTCAGAGAGTGTGAAAATAGCTCCTGGATAGTCATTGTTTGCGATGTATGCTTCTGCGGTAAACAGGGTGTACCGGACTTGATAGGATGAAAGGGCTGTTTCTAAACGATCATCGTTGTGTAATACAAGCGAGGAATTGATCGTTTTAATTGCACCCGCATAATCCCCTTCATTTGCCTGCGCCTCGGCTTTGGAAAGTGCCGTTATAATCGCGTTCTCTGAGGCATTGTTATAGGAGGTGTCTCGAAGTGCGGAAAGAGCAGTGTCGTTGGGGAGTACCTCTAAAGCGTCATCCAGAAGATGCATGGCATCCGAATATTGTTCGTTAGATATGTAAGCATTTGCTTCTTGAAGTATCAATTCTTTGTAAGTAGTCTGGCACGCGGCAATCCTTGCCTGAGCATCCTCGTAATAAAAGGTATCATCCACGCTTACGGCAGAAAATTGTGCGATTGCCTCAGGATACTTTTCGTCTTCCTGATATGTCTGGCCGGTGGCGTAGGCGACTCTGGAAGCTCCTAGGAGTTCCAGCCGTTCGTATATCTCTTCAAACTGGTCCGTCTGTAACACGCTACGGGCAATACTAATTTGTTCAATGCTCTGTGCGGTTCTCAATGCATCGGTATATTCTGTTTCGCCAGCTTCAAACTGCGCAATCGCATGGGTTAAGGCCTTTTGTAATGTGTCGGATGCAGCCTCGGTCAATCCTATATCGTTGATACTTTCATCATAGATACTGATTGCCTCCGTAATGTTGCCGTCCGTTGCCGCTGTAATAAAATTGTTCACCAATTTCGTTCTATTTTGAAATGTGAAAAAGAGAATAGAAACAGTGATAAGAATTGCCAAAACGATGATTAGAATGACCGCCATTTTGACGCGGTTTTTCTTTTTATTCTTCTGGGGCTTTTCGGAAGGGCTTTCTGCTGGAGGTTCTGGAGGTACAACAGGAGGCCTTTGAAAAAGGACGGTTTCCAGGGGTGGTGTAATATTATTGCTTGAAGTCTCAGGTGGTGAAGTGTCTGCTTCGACGGGTTGACCACATTTGCTGCAAAAACGTGCATGTTCAGGAAGCTGATTCCCACAGTTTAAACAAAACATAACGGCGTCCTCCTGCTTAATTAATTCAAATGAAATCTGTGTAAAATTCTGTCTATAAGTGGATAAATCCATTATAATAACGAAATATTCTTATGTCAAGTTGAATTGCTACTTTTAAGCTGTTTTTACTTTGTCAATGATTCGATAAGATACGTATCACAAGGAGGGAAGCAGCAATGGAACTTGATTATTCGGAAATTGGGCGACGCATTGCGAGACGGAGAAAGGAATTAGGCTTGCGCCAGATCCAGGTTTGTGAACGTGCGGGAATTAATGACAAATATCTGTCCTGTATTGAGCGGGCAACGTCTATTCCCTCGTTGGAAGTAATTATGAAGTTGGCCTTGGCGTTGGACACAACGCCGGATGAATTTCTGACCGGAAGTGTTCGGTATGAGGACGAACAATGGCGGGATGTAGCGGAATTGATGCGGGGAATGGACCCTAGGCAGCTTGAACTGGCGAGAAGTTTTTTAACATGGCTTTCTGACCAAAAACTATAGAAAACTGTTGCATTATCGTGTATGATAGAGACAGCCCGCCTTGAATCGGGCGGGTTGTTTTCAAAAATGGAGGAATTCACCATGGAATATCGCATTCTGGGCAAGACTGGGCTGAAGGTATCCCGCATGGGCTTCGGCGGCATTCCCATTCAGAAAATTGACGCAGAGGGCACAAAGGTGCTGATGCGTCAGCTTATGGAGGCGGGCGTCAACTATATCGACACGGCCCGGGGATATACTGTCAGCGAGGAATTTCTGGGCTATGCCCTGGAGGGGATTCGGGATCAGTTCATTCTGGCCACCAAATCCATGGCACGGAGCCGGGAGGAAATGGCCCGGGATGTGGATATCAGCCTGAAAAATCTCCGCACAGATTATATTGACCTCTATCAGATCCACAATCCCAGCATGGAGCAACTCAAGCAGGTACTTGCCCCCGGCGGCGCGCTGGAAGCCCTGCTGGATGCAAAGGAAGCTGGGAAGATCGGACACATCGGTATCACCGCCCACTCCCTGGAGGTATTTGAAAGGGCGCTGGAGCTCCCTTGGGTGGAGACCATTATGTTCCCCTATAACATTGTGGAAACCCAGGGCGAGGCGCTGATGAAAAAATGCTCGGAAAAGAACATCGGCTTCGTAGACATGAAGCCCCTGGCAGGGGGCGCTCTGGAAGATGCAACCCTGGCACTGCGGTTCCTGAGACAGAACGACGATGTAACGGTGGTAATCCCCGGCATGGCGGCCCCGGAGGAGATCGGGGAGAATATTGCCGCCATGGAAGACGTTTCGCCTCTGCGTGAAGTGGAGCTTCAAAAAATCGAAGAGATCCGCAATACCCTGGGGACGGAATTCTGCCGCCGCTGTAACTACTGTGCCCCCTGTGCCGTGGGTATCAATATTCCGAATATGTTCTTGTTTGAGGGCTATCTGACCCGCTATGGTCTGGAGGCTTGGGCCAGAAGCCGCTATGACAGCATGGAGAAGACTGCCTCTGACTGTATCGGCTGCGGTATTTGCGAGACCAGATGCCCCTACGAGTTGCCCATCCGTAAAATGCTGGAGCGGGTCAGCGAGAAATTCGGGGCCTGATACATAAAAAATGAAATTCCTCTGATGTTTTTTCTGCATCAGGGGAATTTTTTCGAACTTTTTACGTTTTCTTTGAAAAAAGGGGTTGACAAAGCCCTTGTCTGCTGGTATATTATAGCCATGCAAACGATTGCACAAACGATTGCAAACAAATCACCGCAAATCAGGCGGGCGAAATCAATAGATAAAAAATAAAACATCATTTTGGAGGATATTATTATGAAGAAGTTTTTCAACACTCTGCTCTGTGGCGTCTCTTTTATGAACAGCTCCATCTGCGAGAACGACATGCCTTACATGGCTGAGATCTCCAGTGAGATCTTTCAGGGCTAATCTTTTTGCGGTATAAGGCTTCGCCAGTAAAATTTGGCGGAGCCTTGATTTTTTGCCTGACGTGTTTTATAGTAAAAGAAAAACGGGTGTGAGACATGAGTACCATTAAAGATGTTGCCAAGTTGGCAGGGGTATCCACCAGCACGGTATCCCGAGCTCTTTCCAATAAAATATTTGTGGAGGAAGCCACCCGGAAAAAGGTGATGGCTGCGGTGGAAGCATTGGGCTATCGGCCCAATATTCTGGCCAAGGGCCTCAAGGAAGGCAAAACCTATACCCTGGCATTCCTGGTGCCGGATATTCACAGCCTGTATTATCCCGAAATTATGAAGGATATTGAGGAATTCGCTTCACAGAAGGGCTATTCCGTCATCCTCTGTAATTGCAGCGGCAGCATTGAGCGGGAAAAAAAGATCCTGGAAATGCAGGCAGCCCGAGGCATTGATGGAATTTTGTGCATGAGCGTGGCGGACGATGTGAGCCATCTGGTGGAGTTTCAGAATCAGAAGAATATCCCTGTGGTGCTGGTGAACCGATACTCCGAGGAAAACATTAGCTGTATTACCCTGGACCATGAAGCAGGCGGCTATATGATGACCAAGGCGCTGGTGGAGCAGGGCCATACCAAAATTGCCGGTGTGTTCGGCAACTCCCGCCGCCGTCGGTTCCGGGACCGCTGTGCAGGCTGTGAAAGGGCCATGCAGGAGGCCGGAATCGAGGATTACAAGCGCTTTTTCCTCTACGATGTGGACACCATTGATGACGCCTATCAGGCCGCGGCAAAGCTGCTGGAGCAGCCGGAGAGACCCACCGTATTTTTTGCCAGTATGGATGCACTGACCCTGGGCATCTATCGGGCAATCCGAGAAAAGGGCCTGGTGATCCCCCGAGATATTTCCGTGGTTGGATTCGACAACATTAACATTACTCCGTTTATGATGCCGCCGCTTACCACTTTTGCAGAGCCCACGGACGTGCTTGCCAAGCGCAGTGTGGAGTGTCTGCTGGAACAGATCTCGGACCCGGAGAAGCGATTTAAGGAAGTTCTGAATGGCACGCTGATTTTCCGGGAATCTTTGCAGCCAAGAAAATAAAAAATACAGCAAGGAATCGAAAGAGATCGGTTCCTTGCGTTTTCTTCCTTCATACAGTTTGCTAACAAAAAAAGTCCGGTGGTTCCGAGGATGTTCGGAACCGCCGGATTTTGTATCAATGGATAAGCTCTTCCGGCTGATAGCCTCTGATTTCGCACCAGAGGCGAATGGCCTCGTCAATGAGCTTCACGCTGCCCTCAACGCCGTACAGAGCGGTATCCACCGCCAGGTTATAATACTTGGTGTTGCCCCATTCCCGGCCCGCAAACTGCTGATAGTGGCGGCTGCGGCCGATGTCCGTCCGCTCAATGTCGGCATAGGCCTGGGCGAGGGTTATATTTTTCGTTTCCGAAATGCGCCTTGCGCGGTAATCCGTGGGGGCGTGGATGAAAATGCGGAAGCTGTTGGGATCGTTGTAGAGAATATAGTCCGAGCAGCGGCCCATAATGACGCAGCTTTCGTCCGAAGCGGCAATGCGCCGCAGGATTCTGGTCTGGGCGGCGAAGAGTTTTTCCATGGGAGGCAGATCCTCGTTGTACATGGCGTAGCCCGCAGTGAGGAAATCATAGACCAGATTGTGGGCCATGCGCTGTTCATGGGCCTGAATGAAGCTGAGGGGCAGACCACTTTCCTCCGCTTCCATGGGCTCCAGTTGCTTGTCGTAAAATGTAATACCCAGCTTTTCGGCCAACTGCTTGCCGATGTCATAGCCGCCGGAGCCGAACTCACGGCTGATGGTAATGACCAGCTTGGGCCGTCCGGTACGATCCAAGAGCGTGGTGCCTCCGGCAGCAATGGCGCGCTCCAGCTTGGTCTCCCGCTCGACAAATTTCAGCAGGAAGGGATTACAGACGCGCATCATTCGCTTCATTACGAAGCCCACCATCAGGGCGGAAATCAGAGTGCCTTCACGGACACCCACCAAGCCGTGGAAGTAGACAAAGGATACCACAGCGGAGGTCAGCACTAAACAGCAATCCACGATCATTTTGCAGGTAGCCACAGGCTTACCGATCTTTTTTGACACGGCCAGGGAAAGGCCTTCGCCGGGAGTGGGCAGAATATTGGGGGCTAGATACAGCATGACGCCCAGGGCCACCATGGGGATGGACAGAATCAGGAAGACCAGCCGCATCACATAGGTCTGGGGCACCGGCAGGAAGGAAAACAGATTGGAGGCCAAGGTCACCATAAAGCCAAAAATGGTGGAGGCCACCACCTGTAGCAGCATCTGAGGCTGAAAGTCCTTTCGCAGGATCAGCACTTCTACCAAAATGTAGACACAGTAGGTGAGGGTGGTGCAGACGCCCAGCGACAGAGGTGTGATCCCCATGCTGACGCCGAAGATCTGATAGGTCACATTGGCCAAACAGGTCACAGGGCTGACACCAAGAGATGAGCGGACAGAAAATACCACGCCGATGGCCATGATAAACAGTCCGAGAAAATAGACCAGGAGCCGCTTGCACCAAAGCAGCAGAAATTCCTTTGAAAGCTTGATAGGGGTGACCTCCTTTTCGCAGTGGCGTTTCATTATGTTTATCATAACGCTACGTTTATGGGATGTCAACGGTTTTTGGTGGGAAACCCGTAGATGCGGATGTAGCCATAACCCCACGGAACGGGAGGTTATGGCTACATCAAGTAAAATCAATTAGTTGCCACCCAGGTCTTCCCCGTCAGCGGGAATGTTGGGCTCCATTGCCGTAATGGAAGAAAGGGTTTCTTCCTGAGCTTCGGTGGAAGCAAGGATGTCCTGCTGGTAACGCATGATGACGGTTGCTGCCTGTGCCCGTGTGGAAGTACCCTGCGGGTCCAGAAGGATTCCATCATCTGAAGTGGTGCCCTTTATCAGTCCGATAGCCGTGGCCCAGACAAAGGCATTGGTAGCATACGTCTGAACCAGTGCCACATCAGGATAGCCGGAGAGGTCTGCCTGAGCGGTAACGTCCACACCGCTCCACTGGGCATAACGGTAGAACATGGTTACCATCTGTTCTCTGGTGACCGACTCATCGGGGCGGAAGGTTCCGTCTTCAAACCCTTGTACCACACCGCTGTCAACTGCCCAAGTCACAGCTTCTGCATACCACTTGTTTGCGGGCACATCGCTGAAGGTGCTGTCTGCTGTAGCTTCAGCACCGGACATACGGTACAGAAGGGTTGCCAGCATTGCACGGGACAGGGAGGTATCCGGTTCAAAAGTGGTATCGCCCATGCCCTTGAAGATTCCCTGTGTCAGTGTATAGTCCACCGCCTCATGATACCAGATATCCGCTGCCACATCGGTGAATATCGCAGAGGGACAATCATGGTCGGGTTCAGGTTCAGGCTCCGGTTCCGGTACGATCTCACGATAGGTGCCGTAGGTAGTAGCCAGCTCCAGAATGCAGTTATTGAACTTTTCTGGGTAGCCGCTGCTTTTGAAACGGGACAGGCTGTATATGCCCGACGGAAACTCAAACAGGCAGGCAGCATAGCCCAGGGAAGCGGCATAAGCGGTGAAATAGCCAGCACCTTTGTTGCAGTTTTCGTAAGTATTATAAGGGAAGGCCGCCTTGAAGATTTTATACAGGGAGCTGGAAGAGCCGTTGGAGGTGATGATCTGGGAGAGCCAGCCGTGGGCATCAATGCAGATGTTCACACCGGAGCCCTTGACATCCTGAATAAACGCGGCAATTGCTTTGGCCTCCAGGCTGGCCAGAGGCTGGGAGCCATTAAAATTCCGCACATTGGTGTATTTTACCCAGCCCGTTGGAAAGCTGCGGTTCAGGTCGATGCCTTTTCCGGTAACCAGGTTACCGGAGCTGTCCAGGTATGTCGTGGTGCAGCGGCCTGGTCCATTGCAGGTGGTTCCATCCAGAAGTCCATCCGGGTTCATGCAGGGCAGTACATAGACACTCCAGCCGTAGCTGTTGATGGTGTCGATATTCTCATCCAGCAAGTCCATCAGGAGCTCGGCGGTGTAAACCAGGGCAAGGCCGTCCTGGGCGAAGTTGTCCTCGTATCCGTGGAGGGCGAAGCCCACCACCATAACGTTTTCGCCGGTTCCGAAGCGGTAGGCCTGTAGATCCCGACCGGCACCGGATTGACCATAGACGATATACTCCGCGGAGTCCGGGGTGGCCGCTTCCGCAAGGTCATAGGTGTAAGCCCAGACGGGAACTGTGAAAGTAGCCAGACAGAGGCACAGTGTCAAAAACAGAAATAGTAATTTTCGTTTCATGGGAAATTCTCCTCCAAAAAGTTAGGCAAACATACGTGCATTGGTGCAATAAATGAAATGCCTTCTGTAATAATAGTCGCAAAACAGAAGCATTTGGTTTCAAATTATTTTCCCAGAGAATCCACGCCGCTGACTTCCATCAGTTTTTTTCCCAACATGGTAACGGTATCCTGGTCAAACTCCTGGTCCAAGAAAAAACTCAGGGCATAAATGGCTTGATATACCAGCATGCCGATGCCGTTTCCGGCCATATGGCCGTGGCGTTTTGCCTCTTCCATAAAGGGGGTCAAAGCTGGGGCGTAGATACAGTCCATGCACAGGGCGTCCTTCTTTAGCAGGCTCAGTTCCGGGATGCTGCCGCCGGAGACGCCCTCCATGCCGATGGGGGTGGAGTTGATAAGGATGTCCGTATCTGGAAGGAGTTTACATAATTCGGTTGTTTCGTGGGCGCTCATGGTCTTATGGCCCTGACAGAGCTTTTCTGCACGGCTCAGGGTGCGGTTTACCACCCGAACCTCTTTTGCGCCCGAGAGCATGGCGGTCATGGCCACGGACTTTGCCGCGCCTCCGGCTCCCAGAATGGTAACCACCTTGCCGGGATAGTCCCAGCCGAAGTCGTTGATGGAGCGCCGAAAACCGATGCCGTCGGTGGAGTGGCCCTCCAGCTTCCCATCACGAATGCGGACAGAGTTGACGCTGCCGCAGGCACGGGCCTCGGGGGTCATATCGGAGAGCAGGGGAATGATATCCTCCTTGTGGGGCATGGTTAGGTTAAAGCCCTGAATGCCGATGGTTTTGGCGGCAGAGACAAATTCGGAGACCGCGCCTGCCTTCACCGGGATGGCAAGGTACACGGCATTCTCTCCCAACACCTCCAGCATGGTATTTTGCAGTCGGGGAGAGAGGCTGTGGGCAATGGGATCACCAATGACGCACAGTAGCTTGGAGGTGTTCTGATACTCAATTCTCATGGCCGCTCAGCTTGTCGATGAGGTAACCCATGGCGGCAATGTAGCCGAACTGGCCCAGACCGCAGATCTGACCGTCGCAGCCTGCGGCGGTGACGGACTTGTGGCGGAATTCCTCACGCTTGTGGATATTGGAAATGTGGACCTCCACCGTGGGAATCTCCACAGCTTTCAGAGCGTCTAGAATGGCATAGCTGTAATGGGTCAGGGCACCGGGATTCATAATGATGCCGTCATAGACACCCATGGCTCCATGGATATGGTCGATGATGGCGCCCTCGTGGTTGGACTGGAAGCAGTCTACCTCCACATGCATATTGGCGGCGGATTCCTTGATACGGTCCACCAGAGCGTCGTAGCCGCTCTTTCCGTAGATGCCGGGCTCACGGATGCCCAAAAGGTTCAGATTAGGCCCGTTGATAACTAAAAACTTCATAGTTCGGCCTCCAATTTTTCCAAAATCTCTGCCACCGTGTTTTCGGGGCAGGAAAAGTCATTGATGACAACGTGGGAAAATTCCCGATAGATGGGCTCCCGATCCAGGAACCGCTGTACAAAGGCCTCACGGCCCTGCTGGGCCAGAGGTCGGCCTGTGCGGTCCATGGTGTCGTAGGTAACGCCCGGGTCCCGATTTAAAAATACAACGATGCCGCTTTCTCGAAGATAGGCCCGGTTTTCTTCCCCCATGGGCAGGCCACCGCCGGTGGCAATGATCAGATCGGTCTTTTCCGACAGCAGCTTGCAGCTTTCGGTTTCCAGTCTGCGCATAAATTTCTCGCCGTGGACAGAGAACATTTCCGCAATGCTCATTCCGCCCAGCTCCACCACAAGGTCGTCGGTGTCGATGACCTGACGGCGGAGCTTTTTGCCCAGAAGGGCTGCAATGGTGGTTTTTCCGCTGCCCATCATGCCGGTCAAAATAATATTTTTCATAGGTACTTACTCCAGGTTGCTCTTGAAGTTGCCCAGCACACGGAAATCTGCCGCAGTCTGGGCGATCTCGTGGAGCACGCCGTCCATCTTCGGGGCTGCCAGGGAGCCGGTAAACTCCAGGAAGAACATGTATTCCCAGCTCTTGCCCGGCATGGGGCGGGACTCCAGCTTTACCATGTTCAGACCGTTGACGGCAAAAATGGTGAGGATCTCGTGGAGACAGCCGGATTCATGGGCAGTGGTGACGATGGTGCTGATCTTGTCGGCCCCTTCCCGCAGCTCCATCCGGGGAGAGACCACCACAAAGCGGGTGGTATTGATGGAGCTGTAGTTGACGGCCCGCTTCAGAATTTTCAGACCGTAGATCTCTGCGGCTCGTTCGGAGCAGATGGCGGCCTTGGTGATGTCCCCGGTCTCCGCCACATATTTGGCGCTGCCGGCGGTGTCACTCATGGGAGTCTGCTGCCAGGAGGGGTGCTCCTTTAAAAACTGCTCCGACTGGAACAGGCCCTGCTCGTGGCTGTAGACATTTTTAATGGTGTCTATGGTGGCTCCTTCCGGTGCCATGAGACAGTGCTCAACCCGGACGGTGGTTTCGCCCACCACATAGCACTCGTACTGGGAGAGCAGATCGTAGACCTGACGGATGGCCCCGGTGGAATTGTTCTCAATGGGCACCACGCCATAATCGGCCCAGCCCTCCTTCAGGGCGATAAAAACGTTTTCAAACTGGAGTACGCCGTGGATGTTGGCTTTCTTGCCGAAGAAGCTCCGGGCGGCTTGTTCCGAGTAGGCGCCGGGTTCTCCCTGGAAGATGATCCGGGGATTTTCCACAGGGGTTCTGCGGGCATCAAAGGCGGTTTTGAACCGGGCATAGTTGGGTTCCTCCGCTCCTTCCCGAACGATCTCACGCTGCTGCCGCCGGGAAATTCCCATGATGGTCTCATAGAGCAGGGTAACGCCGGTTTTCATCTTGCCGTCCTGAACCAGAGCGGCTTTGCCTGCCAGAACCTGCTTTTCCCGGCTCCGGTCCAGCACCGGCATACCGATGGATTGCTTATACTCGCCCACCTTTTGGGTCACGGCCATGCGTTTTTCAAAAAGAGAGACGATCTCCTTATCTATTTCGTCGATGGACTGACGCAAATAGTCAAGTTCACTCATAATACTTCCTTCTTCCTTGGATTTCAGGATTCGGTGCTGCGGATCACAGCCCCATCAACTCTAAAACAGCCAATGACGCGGCGGCTTCCACCACAGGTACGGCACGATGGACGATACAGGGGTCATGGCGGCCCATAATTTCAATATCCCGCTCCTCGCCGGTACGCATATCAATGGTGTGCTGCTTTTGGGCAATGGAGGGGGTGGGCTTTACCGCCACCCGGAAGATGATGGGCATACCGCTGGTGATGCCCCCCAGAATGCCGCCGTTGTGGTTGGTTTCGGTGACGGGGGTGCTGCCCTTGGTGGTCCAGAGGTCGTTGGCCTGACTTCCACGCATGGCGGCAAGGCCAAAGCCGTCGCCAAATTCCAGACCCTTGATGGCGGGGATGGCGAAGAGCTGACGGGCAAAAAGGGTCTCGGCGTTTCGGTCAAAGTCCGGGGCGCCCAGCCCCATGGGAACGCCGGTGACGGCGCATTCGATGATCCCGCCGATGGAATCCATCTGCTCCCGGCAGGACAGGATCAGAGCCTGCATTTCCTGTCCCTTTTCGTCGGACAGGGTGGGGAAAGGCTTTCGTCCGCAGAGGGTCAGCGCATTCATATCCGGGTTTGCATAATCTATACCGTCATCGGAGATCCCGCCGATGGCGGCAATGTGGGCTGCTGCCGTGACGTTCTTCTGTCGGAGAATCAGCTTTGCCACGGCACCCGCTGCCACTAGAGGGGCCGTGAGCCGTCCGGAAAAATGACCGCCGCCCCGATAATCGTTACAGCCCTGATACCGGGTGAAGCCTGTCAGGTCCGCATGACCGGGCCGGGCCAAATAGCGAATGGCGGTGTAATCCTTGGAATGCTGATCTCCGTTGCGGATCATCATACAAAGGGGTGTGCCGGTGGTTTTGCCTTCAAAGATGCCGGAGAGAAATTCTACCTGATCCTTTTCCTTGCGGGCGGTGGACAGGGCGTTTTTACCTGTGGCCCGACGGGCAAGCTCCGAAGCGATAAACCCTTCGTCGATCTCAATACCGGAGGGCACATCCTCCAGCACCACACCAATGGCGGGGCCGTGGCTTTCGCCAAAAATCGTATGCTTCATGTCAAACCTCCGAAATCAGGCCACCCAGCTTTCCGTAATCCTGCCAGAAGGCGGGGTAGGATTTTCGGACGCTTTCGGCGCCGGTAATGGTAATGGGCTTTTCGCACTTTGTGGCTGCCGCTGCTGCCATCATGGCAATGCGGTGGTCGTTCCAACTATCCACTGTGACGCCGCCGGAGAGGGCGGCCTTGCCGTGGATGGTGAGGGAATCGGGATGCTCCTGAATTTCCGCGCCCAGGGCATTGAGCACCTGGGTCACAGAGGCCAGTCGATCGCTCTCCTTGATGCGGAGCCGCCCGGCATTTATGATACGGGTGATCTCGCCGGCCCGAAGAGCGGCTCTTGCGGCCAGGGGAGGCACCAGATCGGGGCATTCCCGCACATCCAGCACCACTTCGCCGGGACCGTTCAGCTTTTCCATATAGGAAAGGATGATTCGGTCGCCCTGGGCGCTGTTGGGGTTCATGCCGGTGATCTCCAGGTTATTTCCCATGCCCGCCATGGCGTAGAAGAAGCCGGACTGGGAAAAATCCGCTTCCACGGCTTCATCGGCAGCGATGTATTTCTGATGTCCCGGCACATGCCAGCCGGCTTCCGTTCTGGATGCAGTGACGCCGAAGTGGGAAAGTGCCTGAATGGTCATGTCGATGTAGCCGGAGGACTCCAGAGCGGTGGTGAGGCGAATATCGCTGTCTCCATCCAGCAGAGGCAGAGCGTAGAGCAGGCCGGTGATAAACTGGCTGGAAACATCTCCGGGCAGGGTGTAGGTGCCGGGGGTCAGGGTGCCGGAGACCGTCAGGGTGCCGTCACCCTTCTCCCAGGAGATGCCCTTTTCGCGGAAAATCTCGAAATATGGCTCCTGAGGCCGTTCCATAAGCCGTCCATGGCCCCGGAAAGTGCCGCTTCCTGCTGCAGCCAGTGCCACGGGAATGAGGAAACGCAGGGTGGAGCCGGATTCCCCACAGTCCATTTCACCCCGGGGAGCGGACTGCCTTTCGGAAATGCCTGTGACGGAAACCGTGGTGTCGTCCAGCCACCGGGCTTTTGCCCCCAGTGCCTCCATGCAGCGGAGGGTGGCGGTGATATCCTGGCTGTTATTTACATGGGAAATGATACTGGTGCCCTCTGCCAGAGCGGCGGCGATGATGAGCCGATGGGCCTGGCTTTTGGAGGCCGGAGGCCGGATCACACCGGATAGCAGCTTCGGGGTAATGGTTATGTTCATAAGTTCAGTTCCTTTATCAGCTCCAGGACCCGTGCCTGGGGCATTTTTACTGCGCCTGCCTCGCCCAATTGGGGAAGTACCACCAGGCTGATGTCGCTGCCCTGGCTCTTTTTATCCTTCACCAGGGTACTGAGGTAATCCTGCTGAGAAGCGGGGATGGTGGTGGGCAGGGAGAATTTCTCTAAAACACGGGCGATGGCGGCATCAGTGCCCGCCGGGGTGACGCCCAGACGGATACCCAGCCTTGCGGCGGCTACCATACCGGCAGCCACGGCCTCGCCGTGGGTGTAGGTTTCATAGTTGTAGGCCTTTTCGTAGACATGGCCCACGGTGTGGCCGAAATTCAGGATTATCCGAAGGCCGGTGTCCAGTTCGTCCTGCTCCACCACCTGACGCTTGATATCGCAGCAGGCGAGCAGGATCTCTTCCATGTGCTCCATGATAGCCTTGCGGCTGCCCAGAGCGGAAATCTTGTCGAACAGAGCCTTGTCCCAGATGCAGCCGTATTTAATGACCTCAGCCATGCCGTCGGAAAAGACGCGGTCCGGCAGGGTGGAGAGGCAATCCGGATCCATGATGACCATTTTGGGCTGATAGAAGGTGCCTGCCAGATTCTTTCCGGCCTCCAGATCCACGGCTACTTTGCCCCCTACAGAGGAATCCACCTGGGAGAGCAATGTGGTGGGCACTTGGACAAAATCCACGCCCCGAAGGATGGTGGCGGCAGCAAAACCTGCCAGATCTCCCACCACGCCGCCGCCCAGGGCGATCACGGCATCGGAGCGGGTCAGACCCACATCCATGAGCTGTTCCCAAATTTCCGTCAAGACTTGGGGGCACTTACTCTTTTCCCCTGCGGGGATTTCCAGAACAGCCACCTTGAAATTCTGATGCATCAGGGATTTTGCAAGCCGCTGGGCATAAAGGGGCTCCACGTTGGAATCGGTTATGATGGCGGCTAAGTTGCCCTTTAGGATGGGCCGAAGGAGCTGTCCAGCCTGATCCAGGATGCCCCTTTCACATATGATGTCGTATTCCCGTCCGGGAATATTGACCCGCAGGGTACTCATACGGTCTTACCCATGAACTGGGCCAGAGCGATGGACTTCTGCATCAGGTCGTCAAACTGACCGGGGGTCAGGCTCTGCTTGCCGTCGCAAAGGGCCTTGGGAGGATCGTTGTGGACTTCCACAATGATGCCGTCAGCACCGGCGGCAATGGCTGCCAGGGTCAGAGGCTCCACCAGCCAGGCTGCACCGCCGGAGTGGCTGGGATCCACGATGATGGGCAGGTGGGTCATGCGACGGAGAGAAGGAATGGCGGACACATCCAGAGTGTTTCTGGTGTAGGTTTCAAAGGTGCGGATGCCCCGCTCGCAGAGGATGACGTTCTCATTGCCCTCGGACATAATGTACTCGGCGGACATGATCCACTCCTCATAGGTGTTGGCAAGGCCACGTTTGAGCAGTACGGGCTTGGACATTTTGCCGACCTCCTTCAGAAGGTCGAAATTCTGCATGTTTCTGGCGCCGATCTGCACCAGATCTACGGTGTTCTCAAAGATCTCGCAGTACCGGGGGCTCATAATCTCGGTGACAATGGGGAGGCCGGAGGCCTTTCTAGCCTTTAGTAGCAGCTCCAGACCCTGCACGCCCATGCCCTGGAAGGAGTAGGGGGAGGTTCTGGGCTTGAATGCGCCGCCCCGGAGCAGCTTTGCGCCGGAGGCCTTTACGTCCATGGCCACGGATTTCATCTGCTCTTCGCTTTCCACAGAGCAGGGACCGGCGATTACGGTGAAGTTGCCGCCGCCTATTTTGGCCCCGCCGATCTGAATTACGGTGTCATCGGGATGGAACTTTCTGTTGGCTTTCTTGTAGGGCTCCTGGACACGCATAACACGTTCCACGCCCTCGTGGAGCATCAGATCATCGGCATCCAGGGTGGTGGTATCGCCCACCAGACCAAGAATGGAGCAGCCTACGCCGTTGGTAATGCCGACCTTGAGGCCCTTGACCTCCAACTCGTGGGCAAGTGCGTCGATGCGTTCCTTGGTTGTACCGGGTTTCATAATTATGACCATAGCAGTTTCTCCTTTGCTTTTTATTCTATTTGGGGCACAAAAAACGCCCCTGACTGAATCACACGTTCAGCAGGAGCGGAAATGGTATGCTACCCTGGAAGTTATGACTCAATCAACCATGACAAATGCCCGCGCCAAAAAAGGCGCAGGTAAAGTAGCCGTTAAATCGATTGAGTCTGGTAGACAGGGTGTTCATGGCATACCTCGAATTTAATGTAATAAAGCGTTAGTGTGCCTTTATTATAGCACGCTGTTTGGGAATTGCAATGGTTTTTTGAAAAAAGTTAGAGAAGTACAAGGGGAAGAGGACCAAAAAATATTTTACACAACATGTATATTCTTCCAGCAACCCGTCCACAATAGCCTCGGAGGTGCAAAATAATGCAAAACGAAAACAACAAAAAGAAACGCTTTGCCGGCAAGGGCTACTACATAGCCCTGATCGCCTGCATTGCAGCAGTCGGTATTTCAGGCTATGTATTTGTAAGAACCGCCCAGGATTCTGCGGTGGAGACCTCCGCAGTGGTGTCGAGTATGCCCTCGGCGTCTGCGGAAGGGGAGACTGAGACCACCCCTTCTCAGTCTCCCGCACAGGAAAGTGCAGCCACGGAGACAGAGGAAATGGGCGACAGCTATGAAGAGACCATGGCGGAAACGGAGCCGGTGGCGGCTGTCATGTGGCCCCTGGAGGGGGAAGTGGTTGCCACCTTTAGTCAGGACACTCTGACCTGGTCTGAGACCATGGCAGACTGGCGGACCCATGAGGGACTGGACATTGCCGCCGCCCAGGGCGATCTGGTGTATGCGGTCCAGGATGGCACCGTCACCGCCGTCTATGAGGACGATTATCTGGGCTCTGTGGTGGTGGTGAGCCATCAGGGCGATGTTTCCACCCTCTACGCCAACCTGACCGAGATCCCCTCTGTGGTGGTGGGAGACACAGTCTCCGCCGGTGACGTAGTGGGCCAGGTTGGAAATACGGCCCTTTTGGAGACTGCCCAGGCGGATCATCTGCACTTTGAGGTGTTCCGCAGCGGCGTATCCGCAGACCCTCTTTCCTATCTTCCGTAATAAATCTGGACAAAGCTGTTCCGCCCGGGGCAGCTTTGTTTTTATATATCGGATACAGGAATGAACTGCATTCATGCAAATAAATACGGATTTTCTCGTCAAAAGAAACATTTTTTCATACGAAGCACAGCCGAAACTATTGCACTTTTGGGTGTGGTGTGCTAAACTAATAGGGTACGAAGTACGCTTCGCAACGTAATAATACTTTTGAAAGGAAGTTATTTTTATGGCACAGTACAAGATTCAGAGAGCC
>CAZEPQ010000003.1:0-47222 GCA_964514175.1 uncultured Oscillospiraceae bacterium | reverse complement strand
CTGATTTCCCCGGCCAGCACTGCCGGGTCTTTTTTTACGGTCATATCGCTCATGCGGAAACCTCCTGTTTTTTCTCGGTTTTATTACGATGGCTGCCGGCAGCGACCCAAGCAAGCCACTCTTTCAAAAAGGGTTCAAACTTCTTTGCCGGATCCTGAGGCTGTTTTTTGCCGCCTACATGCTCATTCCGGTACCCGTGTATCTGTCGGATATTGTTCTGCTTGTCCAGCTCAATGCAGATGTATGGGGTATCGGGCTTTCTGCGGCGCCGGAGGAACAGAATTGTGGTCGAGCCTTCCAAATGTCTGGCAGCATAGCCACCCACGCAGATTTTGAGGACATTTCCTTCCTCTACGATCTCCGCGCCGGACTTCGGTACCCGGATCATCAGCTCCCCGCTCTGATATGCGTATTTCTTTTCCAGCATCTCAGTCCGCTTGGCATATCGCTCCGTTTTCTCAGCAATCTCTTTTGCAGCGATTTCATCCCTCATGGCTCTTTGCAGATCGGCCATATCATCATGAGCCTGCTGCAGCTCTCTCGGCATAATTGCGCCCATTGTAGAAACATCCCGGCCACATTTTTCCGCCATATTCAAATAGTCCGACCAGAAATAGAACCAGTTCATGAGGCCTCTGTGATTCGCCCTCAGAGCGTTTTGCTTTTCGATGTACTTCACCGCCTGTTTCAGGGTGATTCCCTTTTTACAGATCTTTTCGGCCTCCGCAAGCCAGTGGTTTGGATTTCCATGATCCCTGACCAGCATTAAAAGATCATAGACCTTCATGTGAAATGTCCGCCGATTGGCTCCCAGCAGACTGACACAGGCCACTCCGCTGTTGCGGTACGCTTTCCAATCTTCCTTGGTGATCCTCAGGAACTCCCACGGTGTATTGCCCTTCCAGTTCACCGTGCGCCCATTGTTTTTCCTGTACCAAACCAGGTCATTGGCTACATCCCACAGCCCCCATTTGCAAACCAGCTCCAATTTCGGCTGTTCGCAGTAGGCCGTCAGATATTTGATGATTCCATAGACTTCCGCCCCATCCTCCACCGGATCCTCCATGTAGAGGTCAACGGCACTGTACCGCACAGAGGTTTTTTCGATCTCTTCCGTTTGCCATAGGTAGTATTTATATGGGCCCGTCCCATAGCCGCCGCCCCGTTGGATTGGTTCTTTGGGGCGTTTCAGCAAGCTCCAACCATAGTCCCATCGGCCTTGAACACGGCACCACCCAAGCTTCCATTCCTCCGCTTTCCCCGGAGAAAATTCATAGACCTCATAAGGTGTAATGGTCAGATCACTGTACCAGTCCGGCCCATCCCAGCTTTCCCGATAGAATTTTCTGGTCACTCTGGCTCCCACCGCACACAATGCGTCTCCCTTCGCCTGAAACCAGACTACCGGGATCCAGCACGCCAAAGAATCCGGATAATTTGAAAGTTTCCTGTGGGCGATCATGGTCACCGGCTCCATGCACATGGGACAGATGATATTACTCCGATGCGTCCCATCGATCTTGAATACGCCGGAATTCCCGCAAGATGTACATTTGCACAGCTTTTTCCCGCTCCGCCCTACAGGCTCATAGAACAGGCATTGAGGCATCTTCGCTTCGATCTCGCTCATAGTCTCTGGCTTCATCCTCAGACCCGGAAATAGTCGGTCAAAATTGTTGCCATACAGATTTATCATACGAAGAAATCCTCCAATCTCAGGATTACCCCGACGGATTCCTGCTCCGGCTCCTCTGCCTCGTACTTACTCATGAAGATCTTTATCTCGCACTCCACTACACATCCCGGAAAGAAGAATTCCGCAGCCGCCTGATATGCTACAAAGTCAGAATCGCCGGATTTTCCGGTCACAGCTTTCACACAGGCCTTCATACAGTCCTCGAAGCTGCCGCCCTGAACCACTGCCTGAGCAAACTCCTCATTCTTCTCACACATGATTTTTAGGGCATCTGCCACACGGCCTTTCATAATCTGGCCATAACGATCTCCCTTATAGCTTTTCAGGCCACTTTCGATTTTCTTGATCGCCTGATCTTTCATTCCGGCACCTCCTCAGCAGAAAAACAGCAGCATTCCGGCGGCAGCCATAAAAATGGCCACAAGCCCAAACATAGGCCGAAATGCCTCCCAGATGGAAACCATGGTTATAGCCGGTTCCCCCACCACATCTTCCACGGAAGGCATGGCAGCTTTCGCACGGGCCTCCATATGGTGCTGATTGATAGTGGAGAGCAGATAGTCGATTTCCATCTGCTTTTCATAGGAGCTACGCTGATTTGCGATCTGCACAGCTCTTTCCCGCTCCTGGGCCCTCCGCTGAACATTCTGAATCATTTCCGGGGCATCCCCGATGCCGTCCACGTCAAATACCTGATAGTCGATTGTTGCCTTACTCATAATTTTGTCCTCCTTCGGTTTTCAATGTCCTTGCACCGCCTGTTCTATCGTGTTATAATCCCGATGAAAGGAGATGCACATATGGCAAAAAAGAATAAGCGAAATATTGAAATTGATGTTAAATTGTCTGAGCACGATTTCGAAGTACTCGGAATTGTTATGGAATGCGGCTTGGAGCTTCTCGAAGCAGATGATGCCAGTGACGAAATAATGAATAGGTTCCCTGTCCTGTCCGCTTCTTTCCTTTACCACGTTTCTATGAAGACCGACTTTTCCCCTTCCGAATTTGCGCTTGCGGCTTATTGCCTTGAACTCGCCGTCGATGCAATAGCCGGAAATATAGCTGTAGAGAAAGAAACGCACTCTTTGCTTTCCTCGAATATGTTTGTAATAAAGAAGCTTTCTGATCGTTTTTCAAAGGGGCTTGAGCAGCTCCCAAAACGATAACAACCGAATTGTCGTTGGATTCAATTAGTTGCATACATAATTCTTTCAGAGCCCGCCGATCTTTGGCGGGTTCTTTTTCTTGGATCAATGTTTTCATCTCCTTCATTTCACGCTGGCATAGTTTTTTCCGATATGTCCTTTACTTTTTTGTATTCCTCCGGATGGCAGCTAAAATAATCGTTCATGGCATTCCCCATCCGATTTACCACACGATTCTTAAAGACTTCCAATTCTTCCTGGTTAAGGTCTTCTATGGGACGGTTCCCCACAAAGATTCGATATGGTAAAATATCTGGCTTTTTTGCCATGTACGATCACCTCTTTTCATCCTATGCAAATACTCTAGTTTATACACCGTTGCGCTATGCAACTAGGCTCCAAAAAAATAAGCACCAAATTCATCGTCTTTCAGTTGAAGTAGGTTTGCTAATTTTCGAGCTTCGTCCAAATCCATCGGACGAATTCCGTTAATCTTTTGAGAGACGGTAGGGGTTGCGATTCCAAGAAATTCTGCAACATCCTTTTGCACGATTCCCAATTCTTTCATACGACCTTTAATTTTGTTAGCATTTATCATAATTTCACCTCCGAAGTTGCACTACGCAACCTTGTTATAACATAATGAAAAAGTTTTGTCAATAGCACAGCGCAACTTTCTTTTAAAAATCGCAATTTGCTATTGCGCTGTGCAAATCTGTGTGTTAAGATACTATCAATAGGAGGCGATAATAATGTTGTCAAACACTGAAATCGGCACCCGTATCGAAAACAGAAGAAATAGTCTCGGTCTTACTTTGGATGAGGTTGCCAATCAGGTTGGTGTAGCAAAATCCACAATTCAACGCTACGAAAAAGGGCAAATTAAAAAAATTAAATTGCCAGTTATCGAGTCAATAGCATCCGTTTTGGAAGTTAACCCTGATTGGTTGATTGGCAATACTGACAATCCAACCATCATCATGCGTTCTAAATACTATGATTCAAATGACGAAGCACTTTTAAAACTTATCTCAGTATATTCAAATTTGAACAAAGAAGGAAAGCTCCGTCTTTTGGAGTATGCTGATATGTTGTCCGTGTCGGATGTCTATAAGCAAGATACACGATCAAAAGAGGCCTGAACGGTCTGATATATATAGAATTCTCAAAATAATGGAGGTATCGCCATGAAAAAGGTAAACAAGAATGTCATCATGTGGATACTCAGCGTTTTCATGCTTATTGCAGCACTGATCTATCTTCCTTCCTTTGCAAGCATCATCATGTTTGTTTTTGCTGTCATTGCAGCGCCAATCCCTAAACTTCAGCAGTTTTTTGAGAATAAGGGGCTGCGCGGGATGAAAAAGGGTGTTTTGTTGGTGGTGCTTTTCTTTGTTGCATTGGCGTTAGTACCTGCAGTAGCTTCCGAATCCTCTACGTTGGATTTCATAGTGTTCTTTTTTGGTGCCATTATTCTTATTGCTATTTTGTATTGGTGGCTGAGAATGAAATACCATTCTCATAATACCGATAACAATACAGCGCAGACAAATATTGACGGAATGCCTCAAAGAACGCGGAGCAATAAATCTAAATTTCACGTACCAACTCATTACGTCGTTTTTGACATTGAGACAACAGGATTCTCCCGCAAGAATGATAGAATCATAGAGATTGCAGCTAATAAATATCTTAATGGAGAATTGACTGACCATTTCCATAGCTACATTAACCCCGAGCAGCATATTCCTAACGCTATAACTCGACTTACAGGTATAAAAAACAGCGATATCACAAACGCTCCGTGTATAAAAGACATCAAAAAGCCTCTTCTGGAGTTTTTTGGTTCCGCAACTTTGGTTGGACATAACATAAAAGTTTTTGATATTCCTTTTTTGGAGAATCAATTGAACTGTACCATTACCAACAACTGTATAGACACTTTTCATCTGGCCAAACAGTCTTTCCCCGGGCTTCCCAGCTACAAATTATCTGTTCTCGATCAAGTCTTGCAATTGGGTAGTGTCGAACACCATCGTGCAGAAAATGATATAGCTGTTAACAACGCACTGCTCCTTGCCTGCTCTACTCCCGAAAGATACAGAGATCGTATTACAAACCAAGATGTCATCAATAACATAAAAATTGAGGACCGTCGTTATCCACATACTGCGGTCGATATCCATTCAATAGTTCCATCCAATTCAAATGCTCAGCCCAACACTGCACTAACCGGAAAGAATATTGTTTTCTCTGGTGAGTTAAATATACTGCGGGAGGAGGCATATCAAATTGCCGTTGATGCTGGGGCTGTCTTAAAGTCTCACGTCTCCCAAAAGACCGATTATCTTGTACAGGGTCTGGTTGACAAGCGCTATTTGGATGAAGATGGCGTAAGTAGCAAGCAGCGTCGTGCTCGGGAGCTGATTGTATCTGGTTATAACATCCAAATAATTGATGAATCGGAATTTTTATATTTGGCAAATCAGATTCAAAAGGACTGAGGATGCGCCCGATATATAACAAATACCGCCCCGGGAAATCCGGGGCGGACTCATAGAGGGGTGAAATATATGTCAATTAAGATTGGCGCAGCCTATATCCGCGTCTCTTCCGACGATCAGTTGGAATACTCCCCGGACAGTCAGCTCAAAATGATTCGGGAATATGCCAAGCGGGAGGGCTATATTATCCCGGATGAATATGTGTATCAGGATGATGGCATATCCGGTAAAACTGCTTCCAAGCGTCCGGCCTTCCGTCTGATGATCGCTACTGCCAAAGACGATCACCCGCCCTTTGATTGTATCTTCGTATGGCGGTATAGCCGATTCGCCCGAAATCAAGAAGAGTCCATCATGTATAAAAACCTTCTGAAGAAAAAGGGCATTCTGGTACGGAGCATCTCAGAGCCATCCTCTGACAGCCCCTTTGCCTCCCTGATCGAACGAATCATTGAATGGATGGATGAATATTATTTGATAAATCTCGCCACAGAAGTCCGCAGAGGCATGACAGAGAAGGCCGCGCGGGGCGAGGCCATGGGAACAGCACCCTTTGGGTATACCGTCAAAGATAAATCCTTCATTCCCAATGAACATGCAGATACAGTGCGGTACATCTTTGCGCAATATATCTCCGGTACCGGAACTCGTGCCATTGCTACCGACCTTGGTAAAAAGGGCGTCCGTACCCGCCGTGGAAATTTGCCGGATAATCGCTTTATAACCTACATTTTGGGGAACCCGGTGTACATCGGTAAGATCCGCTGGTCAACAGAAGGTCACGCCAATTACAGTCGGGCAAATTTCTCCGATGAAAATACCATGATCGTTGATGGAAAACACGAACCGATTATCGATATGGACACCTGGGAAGCTGCTCAATTAAAGCTGAAACAGCGCTCCACAGAGGTAAAATACGTTCGGAAGAATAATCCACGGGTATATATGCTCAAGGGCCTGATCCGCTGCGGCGAATGTGGCGCCACGCTGACCTACCAATCGATCAAAACCCCATCGTTGCAGTGCCATCGATACGCCAAGGGTCAGTGTCATATCTCACATCATATTTATATCTCCAAAGCGAACGCCACAGTGATAGCCGCTCTGGAGGATGTTGTGGAGTCCCGAGCTTTCACGTTCGCTCCCCGAAAGCCCAAGAAGGCCACTGTGGTCCATGAATGGGATAAACTGATCGCCGCCGAAGAAATGCGCCTGCAGCGCGCAAAAAACGCTTTGCTGGATGGTGCATTTACCTCCGAAGAGTTCAAGGCGGCCCGCTCCGATATCGAAGATAACATTTCCCGCTTGAAAGCCGGAAAAGCAGCCGAAACCGCATCCCAGGACAAGGAGATCGACCTGGAGGCATACAGCAAGAAGGTTTCAGAGGTCTTGAGCATCGTGAAATCCCCTGATATCAGCGAAGAGGCAAAGAACATGGCCCTTCGTTCCATCCTCGAAAAAGTCTTGTATTTCAAGGCTCCTGAGCGGTTTGAATTATTTTTTACTGAATAATTATATCTTTTTGGATTATGGTGGCCCCGACGGCGAACTTGGCGCTTCCCTGCGGTATCTGTCTCAGCGGTTTTCCATGCCCAACCCCAGACTCAAGGCCCTGCTGACGGACATCGGTACAGAGGAGCTTGGACACCTTGAGATGGTGGGCACTCTGGTGCATCAGCTTACCCGGAACCTCTCCGATGACGAGATTCGCAATAACGAGGCCTTTGCGCCCTATTTCGTGGATCATGGTACCGGCGTATATCCAACCGCTGCCAGCGGGTTTCCCTGGAGCGCCGCCTCTATGGCAGTGAAGGGCGATCCTATTACGGATCTGACGGAGGATTTAGCTGCGGAACAGAAAGCCCGGACCACCTATGACAATATTCTGCTGCTCAGTGATGATCCCGACGTCAGCGACGTTATCAAGTTCCTGCGGCAGCGAGAGGTGGTCCACTTCCAGCGGTTTGGCGAGGCCATGGAGCTGTTGAAAGATGAGCTGGACAAGAAAAACATCTACTATATGAATCCTGCTAGAAAGCTTTGACGTGTAAAAACCCGGCCTCCAATCGGGGGCCGGGAATTTTTGCGCTTTATTGGAAGGGGATTTTATGCTATAATTAGAAAAACGAAAGGGTGAATGCAGCATGGACGTAAAAAATTTTATGGATTCCGTATTAAAGCAGGATGCCGATGCCATCCGGGCATATTTTCATCCCGATGCCTTTGTAAATTGGCACTGTACTAACGAGCATTTTTCTGTGGAGGAATTCATTCGGGCCAACTGCGACTATCCCGGAGACTGGGACGGTGAGATTCAGCGGGTAGAACAAATCGGAGATTTGACTATCACCGTCACCCATGTATATCCAAAGGACAGATCCGCTTCCTTCCACGTGGTATCCTTCATCAAAATATTGGAGGACAAAATTACGGCTCTGGATGAATACTGGGCCGATGATGGAGATGCGCCCCAGTGGCGGCAGGACATGCATATCGGAACAAAAATTGAAATGACCGGCTCCTGAATCGGAGCCGGTTTTTAAATTATAATTCCATTGCAGTGGTCAATTTCGTGCTGGATGATCTGTGCTGTCCAGCCGGTAAAGGTACCGATCTTCTGGCGGAAATTCATATCCTGATATTTCACCTTGATGGTCTGATACCGGGTAGTGTCCCGCTGACCGGTGAGAGAAAGACAGCCTTCCTTTGTATCAAAGGGGCCGGACTTTGCGGTGATTTCCGGATTAAACATGACCATGTAAGTGCCGCCGTTATCAAAAACGATGATCCGTTTTCTGACGCCGATCATATTGGCGGCCATGCCGACGCATTCCATTCGGTGCGCGGTCAGGGTGTCCAGTAGGTCCTGGGCCACGGAAATATCTTCTTTGATAGCCGGCTGAGATTTCTGCGCCAGGAAAAACTGATCCTTCATAATGGGTCTGATCATTGTCCTCTCCCCTCCTCTTTCAGCTTCTTCAAAATCACTTCATCCGCAGGACAAAACTCCAGGGTATCTATTTCATCTACTGTGATCCAGCGGATGTCATTATGCTCCAGCTTTTGGGGTGTGCCCTCTGCAATGACAGCATGAAACAGGGTGAGATGCACCGTCAAGTCCGGATATTCATGGGTCACATCCATAAATACCTTGCCAACAGAAAGGATGATATTCAGCTCTTCTCGGCATTCCCGAATGAGCGCTTCTTCCTTGGTCTCCCCTACTTCCACTTTTCCGCCCACAAACTCCCAAAGCAGCCCTCGGGCTTTATGCGCGGGACGCTGGCAGGCCATAAAACGGTCCCCATCCCAAATCAGGGCTGCAACAACTTCAGTTACCATGTTTTTCTCCAATTTCATAGGATTTTTTTTGATTTTATGCTATTATAGACCTGAAAAATACGAAAGTCAACGAAAGGATGCCCATTATGAACGAAGTGATCCGACAATTGTTCCAACGCAAATCCGTCCGTGCCTTTACCGGGGAACATATTACAGAAGAACAAAAAACGCTGATTTTGGAAGCGGCCTGTCAGGCCCCCTCTGCTGGCAATCAGCAGCTATATAGCATTATTGATGTGTCAGAGCAGTGCGTGAAGGATGCCCTGGCTATTACCTGTGACAATCAGCCCTTCATCGCAAAGGCAGACATGGTGCTGGTTTTCTGTGCCGACTGCAAAAAGTGGTATGATCTGTTCCGTGTCTGCGGGTGCAGCCCCAGGGATCCGGGTGTGGGCGATTTGATGCTGGCGGTAACTGATGCCTCTATCGCCGCACAAAACGCTGTAACGGCTGCCGAGAGCCTTGGAATCGGCTCCTGCTACATCGGTGACATTATGGAGAACATCGAAGAGCAGCGGCGCATTTTAAATCTGCCGGAGTATGTATTCCCTGCCGCTATGCTGGTATTCGGCATCCCCACGGAGCAGCAGAAAACCAGAACCAAGCCCACCCGCTGCGCCCTCAAGCACATTGTCCACGAAAACGGTTACCGTTCCATGGAGGAAACTGAACTGCGAGAGATGTTTGGAAAAAATGCCGTAGGAAAGCCTTTTGATGACTGGTGCCGTGCGTTCTGTAATCGCAAATATAACTCTGATTTTTCCAGGGAAATGACCCGATCCGTAAAAGAATATTTAAAGCAGTTTGAATGATCCTGCTTTATGCGTAAACACCCCAGCCGTTTTCGGTTAGGGTGTTCATTATAGATTATTATTTCTCCTGCTGACGCTTTCTTGCGGTCTCGCTGCCTTCGCACTCATACCGTTTTACGATCAGATCCTGGTGCTTCTGGGGAATGGTCTTCTCAATGGGGAATATCTGACTGTTGATCATGCGCTCAGAAATGGTCAGAAGGAACTCGGTCATGGGTGTCAGTGCTTCCGGCGCAAGGAGCGAGAGCATGTCATATCGGGTATGCATATAGCCTGCCCCTCTGGGGGCATAGCGACCAAAGGCCAGAGATGGAATGCCAAAATCGTTGAACATGGCGGAGTCGCTGGACATAACATCCTGTATCACGGTACAGGGGAAGCCCTGCTCCGCAGCCATGGTCTTTACATAGCCGTCCAGGTCATCCACAGCGGTGGTCATGACGGTATTAGAACCGATGATATTGCCACCCACATCCGCATTGAACATAAATACGAACTTTTTCACGTCCTCCGGGTGATCCCGCAGGTAGGCCTGAGCGCCCTTGAGGCCGATTTCTTCGGCACCGAAAAAGATGAATTTCAGAGTGCGCTTGGGCGGATGCTCCTTGAAATAGCGCAGCAGTTCCATGATAATCACCACACCGGCGCCATTGTCCCAAACACCGGAGGAAAATTCCACGCTGTCATAGTGAGCGCCGATAGCTACATATTCGTCCAGCAGCTCTGTGCCGGGGACCGTTACCACCACATTGTGGGAGGTGATGGTTTTTTCGACAGATTTGGCAGTGATCTTTACCTTTGTGGGATGGAGCTTCAACATTTCCAGTGCATCGATCATGCGGATCATCAGGGCGGGTATGATGCCGGTTTTGCGATAATAGGGACGGAGCCGCCCGGTTTGCAAATCCGTTTCCTCACGATGGTCAATGATGGTGCCATTCATGGCGAGGAAGCCTTTAATGCCTGCGTTGTAGAGCTTTGCGTACTGCTCTTCGTTCATGGGACGCTGGTTCAGGAGGACAAACTTTCCCTTGGCGTTTGCAAGACTCACAGGGCTGGTGTCTTCCATGTAATAGAAATCAAATTCCTCTTCCTCAACATCCACGGGATCTCCATAGAAGAAGCCACGAACGGGAAACTCCTGTGTTACCGGTTCTGTGATGGTGAGCTTTGCCTCCACGGGAGCGCAGCGGGTATTCTGAAAAGCTTGCAGCTCCGGTTCCAGGCCTATGGATCGAATTTCGTCCATGATGATGTTTGCAGCTTTCAACTCTTCCTCGGTGCCGCAGATGCGGACAAAGCCGATTTTTTGAAGGAGGGAAAACTGACGTTTGGGATCACTGTACATTTATATTACTTCCTTTCGGGGGAAATCAGTTATTTACGACATGATGGGCTGTTGGACTGTTGGAAGTTAGGGGCAGGAAAGTATAGCCGTTCTCAATGCCCCAGGCCAGAATGGCCTCGACAGCCTCCACGCTGTAGGCTTTGATGTCATGCTGTAAAACAACTGAAACATTCTTCTGATACATTCCGTAGCAGACGTTCCAGGCAACGGTTTTCGCATCCGTGGCGGAACCAGCATCATCACTGTCCACATTCCAGTCAAAATACTGGTAACCCATGTCGGTCACGGCCTGAGTAAGAGAGGTCATAATACCGGGATTATAATCACTGACCGTATTGGAGCTTCCACCGGGGAAGCGGATCAGCGTGGTCTCCTTGCCGGTTTGCTGCTTTACGATAGCCTGAATCTTTGCAAGATCTTCAAAATATGCGTCTTCGCTGACATAGATTTCATCGTACTTGTGAGAATAGGAGTGTAATCCGATGGAATGTCCCGCTCTTGCGGCGGCACCAATGATACTAAAGTATTCTGAATTGGCCCCCGTTACAAAAAAGGTGGCCTTTACGTTATATTCTTCCAGCACATCCAGCAGTGCCTGGGTATATTCGCCGGGGCCGTCATCAAAGGTTAGATAGACCACCTTATTCCCGGGCTGAACCACGTCCGGCTGAGTCCTAGGCTCCACATGGACGATCCGCTGTACCTCCGCGACGTTGCCTGCGGTATCTTCCACGGAATAGGTCAGGGTGTAATCACCAGAATGATAGCGGTCCACTTCACCAGACACGGCAACAAGCGTGCTTAGATCCCCGTCGCCCTGATCCAGTGCGGTATAACCCGGATCTACAAACTCCTGCCCCGCTTTCATCCAAATCTCGCCGCCCTCATTTAAGGTAAGCTCCGGGGGAAGGGTGTCGATATAGGTGATTTTTCTGACTACGGTTGTCTTATTATCATAGCTGTCGGATACGGTGTAGATCCAGCCGTCGCTCTGCTTTTCTATGGCAACCAGATGGGTAATGTCTCCGTCGCAGTCATCGGAAGCGGAGAAACCTGACTCTTCATAGTGGGTACCCTTTTCCAAGGTAACATCGGTCTCCCCTTCTAGCATGATCTCCGGGGCCACACGGTCGTCGTAGACGATGGGACGGATAACGGATGCAGTATTGCCGCTGGAATCGGTGACCTCATAGGTAACCTCCGCTTCGGTTTGGCTGCGGATGACCTGAGAAGTCATGTCGCCATCGTATAGATCAATGGCGGAAAAACCTTCTTCCTCATAGGGATCCCCCGGCCGTGTATAGTAATCATCTATAGTCTCCAGTTGAATCTGGGGAGGTGTAGTATCCACGATCTCCACAGTTCTCTCAACTTTTGCAGAGGCTCCGGCAACGCCGGCGGAATATGTAATGGTGTATGTGCCAAGATCTGCTGCCTCAAGCTCGGAAGTGTCTATGGTCACAGGAACTGAAATACCCTTTTTCAGCACCAGATTGCCGCTGAATCTGGCTTCTGCGCCGGGGTCCTGAATGACAGTTCCGTATTCCAGGGTAATATGATCGGTGCCCTTGAGTGAAATGGTGGTGTTCCAGCCTCCAAAAAGCAAAATGCAGACGACCAGAATCAGAAGCCCAATCAGTATGCCATTGATGATCCATATCAATTTGTTTGCTTTCATGGTGTGATCCTTTCCTGCAAAATATGTTGATTCTTTGTTTGCCTTTATTCTATAACAAACGAAATTTTTGTCAACAAGTTCCGACAAATTTTAAAATTCTTAAATTTAGAGAAAAAACGGCTCCGCACAAACCGTACGGAGCCGAAAAGCATAAATTAGAGATTACTGGAAAGTGCAGCCGCAATGTTAATGGCGTGATCCGAGCAGCGCTCCAAATCGGTCGCCATATCAGTAAATACCACACCGCCCATAGGGTCACAGGTGGCAGCCATGAGACGTTTGACATGATTAGCGATAATAGCTTCCTGTGTGTCATCCACCTGTTCCTCCAGCGCTTCAGCTTCGGGCAGCAGATCATAGCTTTCATGCTCGAAAATATCCAGGCAGAGATCAATGGAACGAAGGGACACTTCCGCCAGATTTTTTAGCTCTTTCAGCGCATCGGGCGATAGTACAGCCTTGCCAGACCGAACTTGCGCCTCATATTCAATGATATTTTCAGCATGGTCAGACAGTCGTTCCATATCGGAGACCACCAGGGTCATGTGATAAACACGATTCAAATCCTTGGGACTCATATCAAGGGTGCGAAGTTCCACCAGCTTGGCAATGATCTCACGCTCCAGATAGTTGACCGTATCCTCCGTCTCTTCCACAGCCTGGGCTTTATCATCGTCCAGCTCAAAGAAGCAGTCAATGGCCATTTTCAGGTTGTCTCTGGCGATTTTACCCATACGGGAAATCTCTCTATGGGCCTGTGCAAGGGCCACAGCAGGGGGAATGGCGCCAGTCTGGGTCATGTAGAGGATCTTACGGTCCTCGGCCTTCCGGGATTCCTCAGGCTTGAGAGGCAAAAGTTTCTGGGTAAGCTTGACGATTATATCCGTAAAGGGCAGCATGACGATCACAGCAAAAATTGCGAAAATGGTATGGGTATTTGCAATCTGACGTCCAACATTACTGGGAGACAGGCTCTGGATCACATCGAGAATTCTGGGGAAAATGCCAATCAGAATCATCAGGATCACAGCACGGAACAGGTTAAAGATCAGGTTCAGCAAAGCGGTACGCTTGCCGTTGCGGTTTGCGGTCAAGCTTGCCAGAATATTAGGCGTTACAGAGCCGATTGCCGCACCGATGCAAAGATAAACAGCGGTGTGATAATTGATGATCCCCTCCATTGCGAAGGCTTGGAAAATGACCGTGGAGGAAGAAGAGCTTTGAAGCAGAGCAGTAAATGCCACACCAAAGAGTACCGTAAACAGCGGGTTGTCCAGGGTAGAAATAAAGGAGATAAATGTCGGGGTATTCGCAAGCGGCGCAATGGCACCCTTCATCAGGGAAATACCCTGGAAGAGCATACCAAAGCCCATGATGACACAGCCGATGTGCTTTACCAGATTCCGCTTGAAGAAGAGGTACATGATGGCGCCTGCAAATAAAATGAGAGGTGCATATGCGCTGATATTAAAGGCGGTGATCTGGGCGGTGATGGTGGTACCAATGTTGGCACCCATGATGACGCCGATGGCCTGAGACAGGGTCATAAGTCCGGAATTTACAAATCCTATGACCATAACGTCCGTGGCGGAGGAACTCTGAATCAGCATAGTAATGGCAATACCCACCAGTACAGAAATCAGCTTATTCTTGGTGGCATGCTCTAGAATTACACGAAGATTCTCGCCGCAGGCATTCTTCAGACCGGATGACATAATGGTCATACCATACAGAAACAAGCCAACGCCGCCCAACAGGGAGAAAAACTCAAAAATTGTCATATTTATCCCCTTCCAGATTTAACCCATAATCTAATTTAGTCGCCAATGCGATATCCTACATTACGGACTGTTTGAATCAGCTTACCTGAGTTTCCCAGCTTTTGCCGCAGGGTTTTGATGTGCATATCCAAGGTTCGGCTGGAACCGCTGTAATCAAAGCCCCAAATTCGTTCCATGAGCTGATCACGGGTAAGTACCCGTCCCGTATTCCGCATCAGAATCAGCAGCAGCTCATATTCCTTATAAGTCAGGTCAACGGCTGTCCCTGCCACCGTTACGGTACGGCTTTCATCGGAAATTGCGATATCTCCATAGCTCAGGACGGTCTCCTTCTTGCGGTTCCGGGTTCTGGCCTTGACACGGCTTACAAGTTCCATAACGCCAAAGGGTTTGGAGATATAATCGTCGGCCCCCAGGTCCAGACCCCGAACGGTATCCAGCTCTGAGGTTTTTGCGGTCACCAAAATCACAGGCAGGTTGACCGTATCCGGCTGAGAACGAAGCCGCTTCAGAATATCTAGACCGCTTTCGCCGGGAAGCATCACATCCAGAAGCACCAGAGCCGGCATTTCCTGATTCAGGGCATGAAGAAAAGACGTTCCATCCGCAAAACCTTCCGTTTCAAAGCCGCTGGATTCCAGGGCATAGCTTTCCAGTTCACGAATTTGAGGATCGTCTTCCACGATATATATCTTCATCCGGGCATACCTCCCATCAATGTTTATATAATACCAGATAACGACGAAAATCGAAAGAGGAAATGAAAAGTTTGTGTAAACTATCTAAAGATTGTGTAAAGTTTCATAGAATAAGGCCTAAAACAGCGAAAACCCGCCAGAAGGCGGGTTTGGGAAAATCATGTTATCAAGAAGCTCTTACCGCCAGAACGGGACGATCATACGTTTGGGCGGCTGAGGTGTGGGCATCTCCTGATGCCGCGGGGGCCCCAGAGGGAGATCAATGGGAGATCCGGGGGTATATTCGATCAGTTTATAGCCCGTACCGTTGATCATTACCGTTTCATTATAGGGGTAGATGGCACGGCGGTCCCTGGGATTTTCACTGGTATGTACATGACCATAAAAATGAATATCAGGCTTATATACATCGTTGATATAACGGAAGGACTCAAAGCCCTGATGGAACTGGTCTTGTCCGTCTCCCAGGCCAATGGCTGGAGCGTGGGATACGAAAATATCCAGACCCTTCACACGGCGAATCTGTGGTTCCAGCTTCCGAACCTTGTTCCACATCTGCGGATCGCTGTATTCATGGGTGGTGGATCGGGGACTCTTACACCCGCCCAGTCCCATTATGCGGATGCCGTTGTAAACCACAACTCTTCCGTCAATGTTTACACAGCCCTCCGGGGGCTCCTTCTCGTATCGTTTATCGTGGTTGCCAGGGACATAAAACAGGGGCGCGGGAATCATGGTTACAAGAAAAGAAAGGTATTTTGCGGACAGATCGCCGCAGGAAATGATCATTTTCACGTCACGAAACAAGCTGGGGTCAAAGTGATCCCAGATATATTTGCTTTCGACATCGGAAACAACAAGAATCTTCATGGCCCCTCCCGCAATCAATCATTCTCAATTCCAAATATACCAGAAACTTCGACAAATTGCAAGAATTCCTTTGTACTTCCTGTAAATCTATGCTAAACTGTCCGTGGAGGGATGACTATGGCAAAAACAGAACATACCAAACAGCGACTTTTGACGCTGATGGACATATTCTCTCAGGAAACAGACGAAAATCATCGGCTCAGTGCAGAGGATCTGATCGAATTGCTGGAAAATCGGGGGATCCCCTCTGAGCGGAAAAGTATTTATCGGGATATTTCCGTGCTTCAGGATGGGGGCTGGGATATTATTTCCAGTAAAAAGGGCTATTTCCTGGCATCCCGGGATTTTGAACTTCCAGAGCTAAAGCTGTTGGCAGATGCGGTGCAGTCAAGCCGCTGCATTACGGAAAAGAAGTCCTATGAGCTCATTGGCAAATTGGAAAAGCTCACCTCTCGGCATACCGCGGGACAGCTTCGGCGTCAACTTCATCTGGTGGGCCGTCCCAAGGCGGAAAACGAACAGATTTATTATAACGTAGATGCCCTCTATGAAGCCATTTCTGAAAATTCTGAGATTACCTTTCGTTACTTAGAGTATAAGAGCAACGGCACCAGAGCGTATAGAGACAAGCTCTATCGGGCTTCTCCCTACGGTTTATGCTGGGACAGCGAAAACTATTATCTTGTGGCCCACACCCAGGAGCGGGGCAAGACCCACTATCGGGTGGACCGTATGGCTCAGATTCGGCTTACAGGAACGCCCAGATTATGCCCGGAGCAGTACAAGGATCTGAACATGGCCCAGTACTCCAAGCAGGTATTCGGCATGTTTGGCGGTGAACCGCAAAATGTAAGCCTCTCCTTCCCTTATTCCTTGGCGGACAGTGCCGTGGATAAATTTGGACATGACACCATGATGATCCCCCAGGGAGACGGTACTTTCCATCTGTCCGCCACGGTTGCAGTGTCCCCGGTGTTCTTCTCCTGGGTATTCAGCTTCGGCGGCAGAGTTAAGATTCTCGGCCCGGAGAATGTGAAGGAGCAATATAAGGATCTGTGCCGAAGGGCACTGGAGGATTGAGTAAAACCCGGAGCGATCATGCTCCGGGTTTCATGCGTCTATAATCTTACTTCATCAATGCAATAATTCTTTCTACGGCCTTTTTGGTATCTTCTGCGCCACCAAAGGCAGTAACACGGATATAGCCCTCACCGCTGGGACCAAAGCCTGCACCGGGGGTGGTGACAACACCTGCTTCCTTCAAAAGCCGGTCAAAGAAGCTCCAGGAATCTGTGGGCGTCTTAAACCAAACATAGGGAGAGTTGACACCGCCATAGACCTCCAGCCCCGCGGCCTTCAGGCCTTCACGGATCACTTTTGCGTTTTCCTGGTAGAATGCGATGGTCTCCATGACCTGCTTCCGGCCCTCGGGAGAATAGGTAGCCTCGGCACCACGCTGGACAATGTAGGGAACGCCGTTAAATTTGGTGGTGTGACGGCGGTTCCACATGGCGTTGAGGCTCATACCCTGACGAACAAGTGCCTTGGGAATCACTGTATAGGCGCAGCGGTTTCCGGTAAAGCCGGCGGTCTTGGAGAAGGAATGGAATTCAATGGAGCAGGTTTCCGCACCGGGAATCTCATAAATTGTGTGGGGTACATCGTCCTCGGTAATAAATGCCTCGTAAGCAGCATCAAAGAGAATGACAGCATCGTTTTCGTTTGCATAGTCCACCCATTTCTGAAGCTGCTGACGGTTCAGGGCGGTGCCGGTGGGGTTATTGGGGGAACAGAGATAGATCATATCCACATGAGACTTGGGAAGCTCCGGTTCAAAATTATTTTCGGCGGTGGTGGGCATATAATAAATGTTGCTCCACTGCTGAATTTCCGCCAGGTACTCCCCTGCTCGTCCTGCCATGGCATTGGTGTCCACATAGACGGGATAAACCGGATCACAGACCGCCACGATGTTATCGCTGCCGAAAATATCACCAATGTTGCCACAGTCGCTCTTTGCACCGTCGGAAACAAAGATCTCGTCCATACCGATATTTACCCCACGGGCAGTGAAATCGATGTCCTGAATTGCCTTCCGCAGGAAGTCATAGCCCTGCTCTGGACCGTATCCACGGAAGGTCTCAGCCTTGCCCATTTCATCCACAGCCTTGTGCATTGCCTCAATGACAGCAGGACAAAGGGGCCGGGTCACATCACCGATGCCCAGACGGATCAGCTCCACCTCGGGATGCTCTGCGGTATATGCCGCCACACGGCGGGCGATCTCAGCAAACAAATAGCTGCCGGGAAGTTTACCATAGTTCTGATTTACATTTGCCATATTATTACACTCCTTAAATGTGACTTATATCAATTTCTCCGTCAAACACAAAAGCGGCGGGGCCTGTCATAAACACATGATTGTTTTTTTCGTCCCAAAGGATCTCCAAATCGCCGCCAAGCAGCTTCAGGGTAGCATTTCTGTCGCTTCTTCCGGTAAGCACAGAGGCCACCAAAGAGGCACAGGCACCGGTGCCGCAGGCCAGCGTCTCCCCTGCTCCACGCTCCCAGACCCGCATTTTTAAAGTATTGCGGTCAATGACCTGAATAAATTCCGTGTTGGTGCGCTCCGGGAATATCTCGTGATGCTCAAAGCCGGGGCCAAATTTAGGTAAATCCAGACTGTCCGTATCCTCCACATAGACAATTGCGTGGGGATTTCCCATGGAGACGGCGGTGATGGAATAGGGTTCCCCATTCACATCCACAGACTGCTCCACAAAACGTTCTCCGTTTCCTTTCACCGGGATCAACGTCGGCAGAAGAACAGGCTCGCCCATATCTACGGTAACGGAGGAAACTGTCCCGTCCTGGAGGTGAAGGTCCAAAATCTTGATTCCGCCCAGGGTTTCCACCGTTACGGTGGTTTTATCCGTCAGTCCCTTATCGTGGATATATTTTCCCACACAGCGGACGCCGTTGCCGCACATCTGGGACTGACTGCCGTCGGAATTAAACATTACCATTTTACAGTCAGCCACCTCTGAAGGGCATATCATAATAAGCCCATCAGAGCCGATTCCAAAATGACGGTCTGAGACGAATTTGGCAACCTCCGATGGATTATTCACAGTCTCTTCAAAGCAGTTTACATAGACATAGTCATTGCCGATGCCCTGCATTTTTGTAAATATCATAATACCTCCAAACTGAAAAGGACACTTTTCAAATGTGGTGTAATAAAGTATAGCATTGAATCGGAAAAGATGCAACGAAAAGGTTGTATTTCGTTTACCTGGCTGATAAAATGGTAAGAAAAACATGGTTGGAGTGTGCAAATTGAACTATCAAATTCGTGAAGTAACCCCCGAAGATTTGGATGCGGTGTGCTATGTTGAAAACGCATGCTTTCCTCCTGCCGAGGCAGCATCCAGAGCCGCTTTCCAGACGCGCATTTCAGCGTTTCCGGAACGGTTTCTTGTGGCGGAAAATTCGGGTAAGATCATCGGCATCATCAATGGCTGCTGTACCACTGCCCCCTATCTGGGAGATGAGCTTTACGAAGCGGACTGTCCCCACAGGCACAGCCACCCATGGCAGACCGTTTTTGGTCTGGCGGTTTTGCCCCAATATCAGCATCAAGGAATCGCCAAGGCTCTGATGGAGGCGCTGGTATCCCGCTGTAAGGCAGGGAATCAGATTGGCGTAATTCTAACTTGTAAAGAAGAAAAGATCCCCATGTATGAGCATATGGGCTTTTCCTGCCGGGGAGAATCAGATTCTTCCCACGGCGGAGCAAAGTGGTTTGATATGGTGATGGAATTTTAAAATGGGACGCCTTTCGGCGTCCCATAATTTTATTCAGCGTCTCTTTCCTTGGCAGCCTGCTGTGCTTCCTTCTTAAAGCCCTCCAGATTGGTCTTAAACTTCTGGGCCAGTTCGGAGGTATAGGTGTCAATGAAGGGATGACCTTGGGCAGCAATGGCAGCGAGGAACTTTTCGCGGTTCTTCTTCTCCATAAAGCAGATCTGGGTGCAGTTCTGCTCTTCATCGTACAGAGCCACAGGCCAGCGGTACTTGCTGACCACCAGAGGTTCCGGCATAGGATAGCCCCAGATCAGATTCCGGGTGGACAGGGCCTTGGTTGTGGCACCCTTCTGATACCAGATGAATTTGCCAACACGAATTTTTTCGATGGTCACGGCCTCCGCAAAGGCACTTTCGGCTTCCTCTGCAGTAAGCTCTTCGGCCACAATCTCAGCGGCCTTTTTCTGATACACACCCACCAGTGCGGGGATCAGAAGCATCAGGGTCAGAGCCAGAAAAACAAGTCCGATTACGCCCAGAAGGGCGGCAGTTTTTGTGGATAGGAAGCCTACCTGATCCACATTGATCTGGAGAGGATAGATCAGGTTGGCGGTGTTGGCACCTTCCTCGTATCCCGGCAGGGTGTAATTTTCGATGCAGTCCACCATATAGTCCGTCATCCCCTCTTCCAGCGGCTTGACGGTGCCGGAAAGGGTTCCCAGACGGGTCAGTGTCTCCAGGTCGCCCAAATAATACTCATAGCTCTGCTCCATGGCACGGTCCAAAACGGAAGCATTATTCTCCTCCGCATCCATCACCGCCATATAAGTACCTTCACTGTAGGGAAGCAGATAATAGGTCTCCAGCACTTTGGTCTCGCTGTCGTTGCTGACGGACCAGGTTGCAAAGGCCACAATGACCTCGCAGGCATCAAAGGAGACATATTCGCCCTCTGCTTCTTCCAGATTAATATTGGAAAGCTCTGTGGGACCGGAGATCATCATCAGCAGGCCCTGGCAGGCAACTGCCAAAAAGGCGATGGTCAAAACTGCCGTGATAATGATTTTCGGCATCAGGCTTTTCAGGGATTCTTTTTTGAGAACTTTGTTCAAGGATATCACTCCGCTCTTCCAAACTGATTTGGAGATATTATATCAGAAAAGTGTGAAGATACAACCGGGTAATGAAAATTTCGTTGAATTTGCTGCATCACTTCGGAAAAGTAGTTGACTTTCGCCCCTTTTTGGTAGAAACTATAAGTAAGAAAGGAAGTGCAAGCTATGAATGGCTACGTACTGGCGGTGGACCAGGGTACCACCTCTTCCCGCGCAATTATTTTTGACCGCTTTGGTCAAATCGTTACCAAAGCCCAGTATCCTCTGACACAGCATTATCCCAAGCCTGGCTGGGTGGAGCACGACCCCATGGAGATTTTGTCCACGGAGCTGCTTGCCATGGCAGAGGCATTTGAAAAGAGCGGTCTCAGCCCCACGGATATTGCCGCCATCGGCATCACTAATCAGCGTGAAACCACCATCCTATGGGATAAGGAAACCGGTAAGCCCGTTTCCAACGCCATTGTCTGGCAGTGCCGCAGAACAGCGGATATCTGCAACAAACTGACGGCCCAGGGCTGTGCTGATATGATCCTGCAAAAGACAGGATTGCTTATCGACCCCTATTTTTCCGGCACCAAGATTCGCTGGATGCTGGATCAGGACCCCGTGCTGCAAAAGCGTGCGGAAAATGGGCAGATCCTGTTCGGCAACGTGGACTCTTGGCTGATTTGGAATCTTACCGGCGGTAAGGCACATGTGACGGACTACTCCAACGCTTCCCGTACCATGCTGTTTGATATCGACAAGCTGTGCTGGGATCAGGAGCTGCTGAAGCTGCTCAATATCCCCGAGGCTATGCTGCCCAAGCCAGTCCCCTCTTCCATGGTTTACGGTACCGTTTCCCACAATATTCGTGGACTCAAGGCCCTGGGCGGCGTACCCATTTCCGGTTCTGCCGGAGATCAAGCGGCGGCGCTTTTTGGACAGGGCTGTTATACCCCCGGTCAGGCGAAAAATACTTATGGCACTGGCTGCTTTACCCTGCTCAATACCGGCGAAGAAAGCGTTCGTTCCAGCCGTGGCCTTCTTACCTCCGTTGCCTGGAGCTTAAACGGCAAAACCACATATGCTTTGGAGGGCAGTGCATTCAATGCCGGCTCTGCCATTCAATGGCTCCGGGATGAATGCAAGATCATTGCAGCCGCCCATGAATGTGATATCCAGGCCGAGAGCCTCACCAGCAATGACGGCGTATTCTTTGTCCCTGCCTTTACCGGCCTGGGCGCTCCCTATTGGGATGTGGATGCCAGAGGCAGCTTCTTCGGCCTGACCCGAGGCACCGGCAAGGCCCATATGTGCCGTGCCGTACTGGAAGCCATCGCCTACGAGGTGGGCGATCTGGTGGATACCATGGCGCTGGAGTCCAGAACTCCCATGGCGGAGCTTCGTGTGGATGGTGGCGCTTCCGTCAGCGATTTTATGATGCAGTTCCAGTCGGATATGCTGAATATTCCCGTGATCCGCCCCGTTATGGTAGAAACCACTGCCGCAGGCGCCGCATATCTTGCGGGACTTGCCACCGGGGTTTGGAGCGGCACCGAAGAGCTCAGCGCCCTTCAGCAGACCGATCGTATATTCACCGCAGATATGACTCCCGACACCAGAAAGCGGCTCAGAGACCGCTGGCATACGGCTGTGGAGCTTTCCCGCAGTTGGGGCCGCATGACCAAGGATATTTGAGAGGAGCAAAAACATGATTTCTGAAAAGATGAAAAAGCTGGCTGAGAACAATTCCGTCATTCGTGCCATGTTCGAAGAGGGCCAGCAGATGGCAAAAGAGGTCGGAAAGGAAAATGTCTTTGACTTCTCCCTTGGTAATCCCTCTGTTCCCGCCCCTGCTTCGGTAAAAACCGCCATTGAAGATGTCCTCAACGAGGAGGATTCCCTGGTGGTTCACGGCTATATGTCCAACGTGGGCTATGAGGACGTCCGTGAGACCATTGCACAGAACCTGAACAATCGTTTTGGCACGGATTTCGGCGCAGGAAACCTGATCATGACCGTTGGCGCTGCCGGTGGCCTGAATGTGATCCTGAAAACTCTGCTGAATCCCGGTGACGAGGTTCTGACCTTTGCCCCCTACTTCACCGAGTATGGCAACTACGTTATGAACTATGACGGCATTTTGAAGGTGGTATCCCCCAACACGGTGGATTTCCAGCCCAACCTTGCTGAATTTGCGGAAAAAATCACCCCCAAGACAAAGGCTGTCATCATCAACAACCCCAACAACCCCACCGGTGTTGTCTATTCCCATGAGACCTGCATGGAGCTGGGCAGAATCCTGCGGGAAAAGCAGCACGAATTCGGAACCTCCATCTACCTTATTTCCGACGAGCCCTACCGTGAGCTGGTATATGACGGTGTTGAGGTTCCCTTCCTGACCAAGTATTACGCAAATACCATCGTTGGCTATAGCTGGAGTAAATCTCTGTCCCTTCCCGGCGAGCGTATCGGCTATCTGCTGATCCCCAATGAGGTGGACGATTTTGAACTTGTCTACTCCGCTGCCAGTATTGCCACCCGTGTTTCCGGCTTTGTCAATGCCCCATCCCTGCTTCAGAAGGTGGTTGCCAAGTGCATCGACGAGCAGACCGATGTGGAAGCCTACAATAAGAACCGTGAGGCCCTTTATAACGGCCTGAAAGACTGCGGCTTTGAATGCATCAAGCCTCAGGGCGCGTTCTACCTCTTTGTGAAGGCCCCCACCCCTGACGAAAAGGAATTTGTTCAGCGGGCCAAGAAGTACCACATCCTCATGGTCCCCGGCAGCAGCTTCGCCTGCCCCGGCTATGTCCGTGTGGCTTACTGTGTCAGCTACGATACCATCACGCGGTCCCTGCCCTCCTTTAAGAAACTTGCGAAGGAATACGGACTTTAAAAGGCATTTCTCTTCGTAGAGGCATGTCATGCCCAATGATACGGCAAAAATATATTCCGGCAAATTCGCTATGCACTACGAATTTGCCGGAATTTTTACAATAAACCCGAAAATCTATTGACATGAACCTTAGGGGCATTGATATAATCGAGACAGATGGAGGGTGATGCACGTGAAGATGAAAGCAGTATGCGAGGCAACCGGTCTGACTCGAAAGACAATTCTGTTTTACGAAGATCAAGGGTTTATATTGCCCCAAAAGACACGAATGAATCAAAGAGATTATCGGGACTATACAGATGCAGATATTCAAACACTAAATGACATTGCGGCACTGCGGAAATGTGGCTTTTCCATTGATGAAATCAAGAAAATGCGTTCTTCTCCCGAAACAGTCAGACCAATCTTCCAAGAATACAGGTTAAGACTTTTTTCACAAAAAACTGAGCTTGAAGAATTGATCCATACTGCCGGAAAGATCCTAGAAGACGATTTATGTGATGTACAGTCATTGCTTGAACAAATTCGTTCCGTATCAAATCGTCTGCCCTTGCCTGAATATGACCTTACACCACACTTTTTACACATGGATGAAATGGAAGCAGAAATCACACCGATAAAGAAAGCACGAAAATTCCATGTTGACATCCAGCCTGTAACCATTGACCAGGATCACATTCTTATGGATTCAAGGTACGGAAAGAAGAAGTTGCTGGATGAACTAAAGAATGATTTTGAAGAAGTACCGTACTACGATATCCCGGATTCCCCCGAAAGTCCGATTTGGCTTAGTGTGTTAAAGGTGCTTATCGTTCTTGCGTTAATTCTCGTTTCCTTAAACTATATACAGGCCACAAGATGGGGCTTGTTCTCTGAACCGGCTGTAATTAACATGGCAATACTTGTAGTACTTATCGTTTTGCTCATTGCAATATCCCTGCTGCAAAATAGGTTCAAAAAGAAATAGTGATAACGGTCACTCTCTTTAGGGTGGCCGTTAAAATTCTGTCAAAGAGACAACCCATCACATCATAAACTCACCCTGAGGTGAAATTTTATGATCGGACTGTTGCTCACAGCCAACACCCTGATGTATTCCCTTCGGCTTACCACTGCCGCAGGTTCCTTCCCCAAGCCTCTGACGGCCCAGGAGGAAAAAATGTACCTGGAGCGCAGCGCTCAGGGCGATCTGGAGGCCCGAAACATTCTGGTGGAGCGAAATCTTAGACTGGTAGCCCATATTTTAAAGAAATATTATGCCTCCGCATCGGATCAGGATGACCTGATTTCCATCGGCACCATCGGACTGATCAAGGCCATCTCCACCTTTGACGGAAGCAAGGGCGCAAGACTTGCTACCTATGCGGGGCGCTGCATTCAAAACGAAATTCTGATGTATTTCCGTTCTCAGAGAAAAAGTGCGGGGGACGTATCCCTGTCGGATATGATCGAAAACGGAAAAGAAGGTGGTCTTTCCATGCTGGATGTGCTTGCCTCGGACGAAGATCTGTTTGAACAGGCCCATATCCGAAGTGAGACAAGGCGGCTTCTGGGACTTCTGGACGAAGCTCTGACACCCAGAGAACGGGAGATCATTGTTCTGCGGTATGGCCTTCAAAATCAGAAGCCCCTGCCCCAACGGGAGGTTGCGGAAAAACTGGGTATCTCCCGAAGCTACGTTTCCAGACTGGAAACCAAGGCGCTGGAGAAACTGAAATCCGCCATGGAGGGTGACAAGGAGTTTTGATTATGCTATAATGACCACAGTGAATGGAGGAGATTCCATGGATACAAAAGAGAAAATGAAAGCAAAGCTGCCGGGCGAAGCTACCGGCATTGTTCTTAATAATACATTTTGTGATATCTGCGCCCCCGGCCCACATTGCGGCGTCACATGCTATGTGAAGGACGGAAAGATCATCAAAGTGGAGGGCACCGACACCCATCCCACCAATAAAGGAAAGCTCTGCGCCCGTGGCTACGCCGCCAGAGACTATGTATATCGGAAGGACCGCATTCTGACACCTCTGCGCCGTGTGGGTGAAAAGGGTTCTGGGGCATTTGAGCCCATCAGTTGGGATCAGGCTCTTAACGAGATCGCAGAGAAACTGAATGCCTGTAAGGACCAATTTGGGGCCAGTTCCGTGGCTTTTTATTCCGGCTATAACAAGTGGTATCGTCCCTTTTTGCAGCGTCTTGCCTACACCTTCGGCTCTGTAAACTATGGCAGCGAGTCTTCCTCCTGCTTTACCTCCACGATTTTGTCCTGGAAGTGCGCCACCGGTGCGGAAATGGTGCAGCCGGATTTGGGAAATGCAGGTTGCTTCCTGGGCTTCTGCGCCAATCCCGGCATTTCCAGCTACCTGATGAACGGCGGCCTGATGCACAATAAGGCACGAGGCATGAAGGTCATCATCATTGACCCCCGCATCATCCCCGCATCACAAAATGCGGACCTGCATCTGCGGATCAAACCGGGAACCGATGGAGCACTGGCGCTGGGCCTGGGACGGGAACTGATCGAAACGGGTTATATTGACACAGATTACATCCGTGAGTATGTCCATGGCTTTGAGGCCTATCGGGAGTATGTCTCCCGATTTACGCTGGAGGAAACCGCCCGAATTACAGGACTTGCACCGGAGGATATTGCCCTTGCGGCAAAGATGGTAGGCGAAAATAAGCCATTGGCCATCAATCCCTCCAATGCCTCCCTGGTTCACTTTAAAAACGGAATGCAGAACCATCGTGCGGTCATGGCCCTGTCCGCCATTATGGGCAGCTATGACAGAAAGGGCGGCATGATCCCCACGCCCCTCACCTATGCCCATTCCATCGGCGGCTTCGAGACCAAGGAACCGGAATTTTCTATGGAGTGTTACCCGAAGGACGGCCCACTACCCATTGGCTGTGAGCGCTATCCCCTGTGGCACAAAATTACCGGAGAGATGCAGGCCTGCGATCTGCCCAGAGCCATTTTAACAGGTCTCCCCTACCCCTTGAGGGCCCTCTATGCCCACGGCATGAACTTCCGCATGTTCCCAGGCAGCAAGGAAATGGAGGAAGCCCTGAAAAAGCTGGACTTCTTTGTAGATGTAGACCTGTTTATGACGGACAGCGCGAAATATGCGGACATTATTCTGCCCGCCTGCTCTTCCTATGAACGTGGGGAATTTAAGGTTTTCGGCGGCGGTCACGCCCAGTATACTGAGCCTGTGATTACGCCCCTCGGTCAGGCCCGGCGGGACGACGAGATCATCATTGAGCTTGCAAAAAGGCTGGGGATTACCGAGCCCCTCATTACCTCTGACCCGGATACCTGCATTAAATACATGATTCGTAATACACCCATTGATCTTGATGCGCTGAAAAAACACCCGGAGCTGCCCCAAAAGATTCCCGGGGTGGAGATCGTTCCCCCTGGACAGCACGGTTTCCAGACCCCCACAGGAAAATTTGAACTGGATTCCACCATCATTGCGGATTTGAATGCGGAACATCTGGACAGCCTGCCCACCTATCGCAGCTCTGAGGATGATGCGGACAAGGAACAATACCCCCTGATCCTGTCCACAGGCATCCGTATTCCCGGCGGACTTCACTCCCGGCTCCACGACTGCCCCACCGCCCGTTCTCTCAGACCTCAAATCATGGCAGATATCAGTCTTGAGGATGCACAAAAGCAAAACATTTTAAAGGGCGACAAAATCACCATTGAAACAGGACATAACCATGTCACCGTTCTGGCAAATCCCACCGTGATGATCCCGGAGGGCATGGTGAGCCTTTACCATGGCTATCGTGAGGCAGACGCCAACAGTCTGCTTTCCTACGAACACCGGGATCCCTATTCCGGGTTCCCCGGCTACCGCTGTATCCGCTGCGCCATTCGGAAGGAGGAAGGCTGAATGAGAATCAAATTTGATCAAAAAAAATGTACCGGCTGTCAGGCCTGTCAGATGGCATGTCTCGATCAGCGGGATATTCGGCCGGAACGCGGCGAAATGCCGCTTCGATATGTGGAGCTGCGGGAACAAGGCACTCAGGCGCTGTATTATTCCGTGGGCTGCGTCCACTGTGGAAAATGTATGGCGGAATGTTCTCAAAACGCCATGGAGCGGGATGAGCTGGGGTTTATTCGTATCAACGAAGACCGCTGTATCGGCTGTGGCCTATGTATGGATATCTGTCCTCTGTTTGTCATTACTCTGACAAGCAACGGCATAGCAAAAAAATGTGACGGATGCAGTGAGCGGATCAAAGGAGGCCTTCTGCCCGCCTGTGTACATACCTGTCCCACTGGTGCGCTGAATTTTGAATAATATTTTGTAGTAGCCGACGCCTGCATCTGCCCCGTATGTATTTAGATAAAATGGCCGAATTCGCAGACTTTTAGCGAATTCGGCCAATATTTTATCCAAAATTGTAAAACGGGCCGATGTGGGCATCGGCCCTTACGAAAAGAATCAGATTTCCTGCAACTTTAAATATAGCTTTGCGGTAGCCTCGGCATCGCACCAGGCCCGATGGGCATCATTTAAGGAAATTTTAAAATGCTCCGTCAGATAACCCAGCTTATGGCAGGGCAGTTCTTTGCATTTCAATCTAGAAATCGCCAGTGTATCATCCACAGGATTGTCAATGCTGCGGCCCATGTTCAGAAGATCACGCTCCAAGAACTTGCAGTCAAATTTTGCATTGTGGCAAACCAGGGGCAGGTCCCCAAGGAACCCCAGGAAAATGGGCAGGATCTCCCAAATCTTCGGGTGATCCTCCACCATATCGTTGGTAATACCGGTTAACGCCACCACACGGGGCGGAATGGGGCGTCCGGGGTTAACTAGGGTAGAAAAGCGCTGTACCACTTCCCCGTCCAGCACCTTGACCGCACCGATCTCTGTAACACAGTCCTTGGTGCCGGAAAGGCCCGTTGTCTCAAAGTCCAGCGCCACAAAGCTGCGATATGTACCGTTACAAACGTAATTCATAGCTTAACCAAGAGCTGCCTTTCTAAGCTCCTCCACCCGGTCAATACGCTCCCAGGGCAGATTCAGTTCGGGACGTCCGAAGTGGCCATAGGCGGCCGTCTGCCGATAAATGGGGCGGCGAAGATCCAGATAGGAAATGATCTTTGCAGGACGAAGATCAAAGACAGAATTAACAGCCTCCACCAATTTTTCTTCGCTGACAACGCCTGTACCGTAGGTATCCACCAGCACAGAAACGGGCTTTGCCACGCCGATAGCGTAGGCAATTTCGATCTGACATTTCTTTGACAGTCCGGCAGCAACGATATTCTTTGCGATATGACGGGCCATATATGCGGCACTGCGGTCCACCTTGGTGGGGTCCTTGCCGGAGAAGCAGCCGCCGCCGTGGCATGCGTAGCCGCCGTAAGTATCTACAATGATCTTTCTTCCGGTGAGGCCGGTGTCGCCCACAGGACCGCCAACTACAAACCGTCCGGTGGGGTTTACAAAGAACTTTGTGTTCTCGTCAATGAGGCTTTCAGGCAGGGTAGTTTTTATGACTTTCTCTACGATCTCTTTGCGAAGCTCCTCGATCTCAACTTCAGGCGCATGCTGGGTAGAGATTACCACGGTATCAATACGCTCCACTTTCCCATTCTCTCCATACTGAACGGAAACCTGACTTTTGCCGTCGGGACGGAGCCAGGAAAGGCTGCCATTTTTGCGGCACTCGGTAAGTTTATGAGAAAGCTGATGGGCAAAGGAAATGGGCGCAGGCATCAGCTCAGGGGTCTCGTCACAGGCAAAGCCAAACATCATGCCCTGGTCCCCGGCGCCGGTATCACTTTCGTCATCAAAAGCGTTATTGACGCCCATGGCAATATCAGGGCTCTGTCCGTCAATGGTGGTAAGAATGGCACATGTATTGCCATTAAAACCGAATTCAGGCCGATCATAACCGATGCTGGTGATTACCTCACGGGCAATGGCGGAAATATCCACATAGCAGTCAGTGGTTATTTCGCCCATGACCATAACCATGCCGGTTGTGGCCACCGTCTCGCATGCAACACGGGCCATGGGGTCCTTTTCAAGAATGGCATCCAGAACGCCGTCAGAAATCTGGTCACAGATTTTATCGGGATGCCCCTCTGTTACAGACTCAGAAGTAAAAATACGTTTTTCCAAAAAACTCAGTATCCTTTCATAATATGATTTACAAGAAAAAACGCCCCGCCGGAGGCAGAGCGCGACAAAGCGTAACAACCTCATCTCTCGATTTGCACCGTCGGATTTGGCACCTTACATATGCAGGTTGCCGGGTTTCATAGGGCCGATCCCTCCACCACTCTTAATAAGGGCTATTTAATTGCCTGTCCATTATAGCAGGATTTCGTGGTTTGTCAACAGTTTTCTTATATCTATTATTACTTACCGGGTTTTCGTCGGGCTTGGGCCGGACTTTAGCTGCTGCTGCATATAATCATGGGCTTTTAGCTCCATGGTATCGTCCAGAGGCGCGAGCTTTGCATCGGGATATTTCCTTTGCAAAGCTGTCTTAAGAAGATGATCCGCAAAAGTTGGATTTTTCGGCAGGATGGGCCCATGACAATAGGTTCCGAACACATTGTTGTATCGGCAACCCTCAGTGCCATCTTGACCATTATTTCCATAGCCAGACAGCACTGTGCCCAGGGGGTGAACCTTTCCCCCCAGATAGGTTCGTCCGCTGTGATTTTCAAACCCTACAATACATGCTCCGCTGCTCTTGGGCTCGCACTGAAACATATAGTTTCCGGTAAGCCGTGGAGATGCTCCCTCGGTGTGGATATCCAACGCCCCGATGAAATCACACTGAACCCCCTCCCGGGTCCTGTAATATTGCCCCAGCATCTGATAACCGCCGCAAATGGCAAGGAACACCTTTCCATCCTCCACGGCGGAAATGATTTCTTTTCCTTTTTTTCCACGGAGATCAGACAAAAGCACCTGCTGCTCGAAATCCTGCCCACCCCCAATGAGAAACAGGTCAAATTGTGTAAAATCAGACGTTTGTCCCACAGGGAGCAGCGTGATCTCGGCGGGAATTCCACGCCATTCCAGCCGTTTTTTAAGGCATATTAGGTTGCCGGTGTCACCATAAAGGTTCAAAACATCGGGATATAAATGACATATTTTTAGATTCATAATAAAATTCCCACCGCAGAATGTTTTTCTTCTGTATTCTGTCCCAAATGGCTGCAGGATATCTATTATATTGAAAAAACATAAAAGAAAAACCAGCCGGTCTCCCGACTGGTAAATCGTTAATATTGAAAAGTTTGGCAAGGTACAGAACCGTGGCTTACACTTCCCAGCCATTTAAATACTTCACCTGATCTTCGGTGAGGGTATCCACCTTCAGCCCCATAGAATCCAGCTTGATCTTAGAAACCAAATCATCGATCTCAGTAGGAACTTCATAGACCTGATTTTCCATTTCGCTTCTGTGCTCCATAAGATATTTCAGGCTCATGGACTGAATCGCGAAACTCATGTCCATAATTTCAGCAGGATGACCATTGCCGGAAGCCAGATTTACAAGACGGCCCTCTGCCAGCAGATTCAGCGTGCGGCCATCGGGCAGCTCATAGCCCATGATCTCATCACGGCGGAGATATACACGGGTGGCCATTTCGGTGAGTTCATCGCCATTGACCTCCACATTGAAGTGGCCTGCATTAGAAAGGAATGCATTGTCTTTCATAACCGCAAAGTGGCGTTTGGTAATGACGTCACGGCAACCTGTGGCAGTGACAAAGATGTCGCCCAGCGGAGCGGCCTCGTCCATGGTCATGACCATATAGCCGTCCATGGTGGCCTCCAGCGCCTTAATTGGGTCAATTTCCGTCACAATCACAGTCGCTCCCATGCCCTTTGCACGCATGGCAATGCCCCTGCCACAGTAACCATAACCGGCAACCACAACGGTGCGGCCTGCCACCAGCAGATTGGTGGTATGCATAATGGCGTCCCAAACGCTCTGACCGGTGCCGTACTTATTGTCATAGTAGTGCTTGCACTTGGCGTCGTTTACATTCATCATAGGGAACGGCAGAACACCGGCAGCGGCACGGGCCTTGAGCCGATGAATGCCTGTTGTGGTCTCCTCGCAGCCGCCCAGGATCTTATCGCCGTATTCCTTACAGGTGGTAGTCAGTAGCTCCACCAGATCGCCACCATCGTCAATAAACAGGTCAGGATGGCAGGAAAGTGTCTGGGTCAAATGCTCACGATATTCCTCGTCTGTGGCGCCGTGCCATGCACAGACATTGACCCCAAGAGACGCAAGGCCAGCCGCCACATCGTCCTGAGTGGACAGCGGATTACAGCCGGTTGCATAAACCTCTGCACCAGCAGCCTTTAAAACCGTTGCAAGATAGGCAGTCTTAGCCTCCATATGAATGCTCATGGCGATGGTTTTTCCGGCAAAAGGCTTGGTCTTTTCAAATTCGGCCTTGATGGCACTGAGGGCTGGCATAAAATCCTGTACCCACTGGATCTTCATCCGTCCCTTTTCCTGTAGGGACATATCTCTGACAATATTCAAAACGGATCTACCTTTCCTATTTATTTTCGGGCCTAGTATAACACAAAAACTGCACCAGAACAAGAAAGTTTACACATTTTTCATGGACATTTGAACCGATATATCATACAATACTCATTGTATAAACGTAAAATTATAGGAGGATGCAGCGTGAACGAATTACGCCGAAAGTGGAATCGGTTTCTTTATAATAATTCCGACAAGGGAATTCCCAATCTGATGCTATTTGTCAGCATCGGCACCCTGATCGTATGGTTCTTTATGCAGATCGACCCCAGCAATGTGCTTTACAGGTTTCTTCGTTTTGACAGAAACCTGATCCTTCACGGACAGGTCTGGCGGCTATTTAGCTATATCTTTATTCCCGAAAGCAGCGGAATTTGGCTGTTTCTGCTGCTGATTGCTTACTACAGCATCGGCAGAATGGTAGAATCCGTTTGGGGTACTCTAAAATTCAACCTGTTCTATCTCTGCGGTGTTCTGCTGATGGATGTGGGCGCACTGATCCTGGGAACTACTGCCAGCACCTATTACCTGAACCTAAGCCTGTTTCTGGCTCTGGCTACCATGTACCCGGACAACCGTGTGCTGCTGATGTATATTATCCCCCTGAAAATGAAGTACCTGGCCTGGTTCTATCTTCTGATTTCTGTGATTGATATTATTGGTGGTGACTTCTCTCCCCTGTTTGCCCTGCTGAACTACTTCATCTTCTTTGGAAAGTCCTGCATGAACGTGCTTCCCGGTGCGGATCGTGTAGGCAGCCGTCGGTTTGACTTCGGCAAAAACGGGCGAAGCAAAAATAGCCAGTCCCGCCCCAATGCCAACTGGGCTTCCGGCTATCAGAAGCGTTCCACCACCCACACAACCACCGCAAAGAAGGTGGTGGATGCTCCGGCATACCGCCACAAATGCTCTGTCTGCGGCAAAACGGACGTATCCAACCCGGAACTTGAGTTCCGTTACTGCTCCAGATGCAATGGTTTCTACTGTTATTGCCAGGATCACATCAACAACCATTCCCATATCCAGTGAAATCACCTCCCGGTTTTCCGGGAGGTTTTCCATTTATAATCTTCTGACAGAATTATTTCGATGTTTTTTGCTGATACTAAGAAAAAACATCGGAGGGATCATATTTGAGCAAACATCTTGGACGACAGTCCGTCCGTTTTGATTTTCCACCTTCCATCCTCTCCTATGCTTCCGTGGTTGGCAAAAAGGAGGGCGAAGGCCCACTGGCCCAATACTTTGATCAAGTGCATAAGGACACCAAATTTGGTCAGGACACTTGGGAAAAGGCCGAAAGTCAGATGCAAACCCTGGCTTTGCAGACTGCCCTAAAAAAAGCATCTATATCTTCTACCAATGTGGATATGCTCTTTGCGGGGGACCTTTTAAACCAATGTATCGGCACCAGCTTTGCAGCCCGTGGCACGGATATACCCTTCTATGGCTTGTATGGGGCATGTTCCACCATGGCAGAAAGCCTCTCTCTGGCCTCCATGACTGTGGAGGGCGGATTTGCAAATCACGCCGCTGCTATGACCTCGTCCCATTTTGCCTCCGCAGAACGGCAGTATCGGCTTCCCTTGGAGTACGGCGGTCAGCGTACCCCTACGGCACAATGGACCGTTACCGGCTCAGGAGCGGTCATTCTGGGATCATATAATCAGCCACCCTATGTTCGAGGGATCACCACGGGAAAGATTGTAGATTTGAAGATCACAGATGCCAACAACATGGGTGCCGCCATGGCCCCAGCCTTTGCAGATACCGTAATAGCCCATTTCAAAGATACGGGACTGAAGCCTTCGGATTATGATCTCATCGTATCGGGAGACCTGGGAGCTGTAGGAAAGGAACTTGCCATAGATCTTTTAAAACGGGAGGGCCTTAATATTGCCAATCTGATCGACGACTGCGGCACCATGATCTTCGACCTTGAAAAACAGGATGTTCACGCCGGAGGCTCCGGCTGCGGATGCAGCGCTGTAGTGCTGTGTGGGTATCTCCTTGAGAAAATGAAATCGAGAAAGTATCGGAATATTTTATTTTGCGGTACTGGGGCATTACTTTCTCCTGTATCCACCCAACAGGGCGAGTCCATTCCGGCGGTTTGCCATGCGGTAGCGATCTCCATGGAAGGAGGAACCATGTAATGGAATATTTAAAAGCATTTCTCTGCGGCGGTATTCTCTGCGCCATTGGTCAGATCCTCATTGATAAAACCAAGCTGACCCCTGCAAAGATATTGGTTTGTTATGTGGTGGCCGGCGTAATCCTGGGCGGAATCGGAGTTTATGCTCCCATCAAGGAATGGGGTGGTGCAGGGGCAACGGTACCTCTGACGGGCTTTGGCTTCAACCTGGCGAAGGGTGTTCGGGAGGCCATCGACAAGGATGGATGGATTGGAATATTTACAGGTGGCTTCACCGCTGCGGCGGGCGGCGTAACAGCTGCGGTGGTATTCGGTTATCTGTGCGCCATGATTTTTAAGCCTAGGGATAAATCCTGAATTACCGGGTACACTACCTCTACGGAGTGATCCGAATATGGTAAGGAGGAAAAAACCATGTGTGATAATCGTAACGAGCAGAAGAAGAACAACCAGCAGAATCAGAACCAGCGTGAGCAAAAGCAGAATAATCAGCAGAATCAGAACAAGAGATAATGAAAATTCCGGCCCCAAACAAATTCGTTTGAGGCCGGGCTTTTATTTTATCAGATTCGGTACATCATAGAGACTTTCCAGCAAAGCATACAGCCGTCCCTTCGTCTCTTCGTCAGGCTGTTTTAGATCCGGGATCATCACTGGCATACAGCCTGCCCGGTGGGCCGCAAGAATGCCGTGGGGAGAATCCTCAAGAACCATGCAATCCTTCGGATTCAGGCCCAAAAGCTCTGCAGCTTTTAAGAAAATATCCGGGTTAGGCTTTCCGTTCTCCACCATATCACCGGTCACAAGGCCACTCAAACGGTCAAGAACCCCGATTTTATCAAGTCGCCATTTTGCCCGGTCTGATTTGGTAGAGGTGGCTACGGCGTAAGGAATCTCCATTTGTTCAAGATAATCCAGAAGCTCATAGAGCCCGGATTTTACGGGTACACCGTTTTTTTCACAGTAAGCCCGGGAACGTACACCAACCTCCTGTAAAATTTCCATATACGGAAAATCCACGCCCAGAGTCTCGTTTATGTATTTCCGGGTAGATTCGTGATCAAGGCCAATGCAATGCTTCAAAATATCCCTGTACTCCGGTTCTTCACGCTCCCGCATGATTTCGCACCAAAGGTCAAGAAATAATTTCTCCGTATCGGTCATCAAACCGTCCATATCAAAAATAATACCTTTTATCACAGCCGAATCTCCTTTCCGGGGGTCAGAAAATAAAGGATCGTTTCCTTTACAGGCATGTCAAATATCCGCTCAAGAGCCCTTTTATAGGTCTCAAGCTGACCACGGTAGTGCTCCGCCCGTTCCCGAACTCCATCGCCGCTGACACGATCCGTCTTAAAATCCACCACAATGAGGCCGTCCACATCCACGATAGCTGCATCCACAACGCCCTGCAAAAGAACCTGCTCCTGGGAAAGTCCCTCATAATAGTCCTCCGCATCCCAAAGCATGGAGAATTTAAATTCACGAATGAGCTGCGGAGCCGACAGAAGTCGCTTTCCCAAATCGGAAGTAAACAGTCCCAGAATGTTCTCCGGCTTTATAGCATCCGCTTGCTGTTGGGTGATAAATTCCTCGTCCACCAGCCGATCCAGCTCCGCAATGACACCGTCCTCGCTGGTCAGCTCGGAAAAATCGGCATACTGCAAAAACTGGTGTGCCGCAGTGCCCTTTTCCGTGGCACTGAGCCCCTTCTTTTCCAGGATAAATTCCGGGCGACTGAGGGCGGGAATAGAACGGGTGACAGGGGCATTTTCCGCCGCTTCTTCATCCTTATGCCGCCCCTTGAGCTGTGTTGCGGTCAGCTTGGAGGGGGTGACAGCCGCCTTCTCATGGGGATATTTCCAGCGAAGGGCTTCGATCAACCGATCAGGGGAGGGAATAAACACCCTTTCTGATGCGGTTTCTATATCTTCACGGAAATATTTCATTATTTCCGGCTTATCCACCGTCTCCATAGTAATGGTCCAGGGATGGTCCGAAACATGAAGCTGGCACTGGGGCCGTCCGGTTTCCGCAAACAGGTCCCCTGCCTCGATTCGATTCATCGCGGACAACAGGATCCAGTCACCAAGACTTACTGCGCCTCTGGCAGCCCAGGGTTCCGCAGGAAATCCTACGCCGGGAAGCAGCTTTTTAAGAGCGTTGTCCCCTTCCCCACGGGTGTAAGTCATAAACAGATAGTCCCTAGGACGGGTCATGGCAACATAAAGCACCCGAAGCTCTTCCGAAAGCAGTTTTTTATACTTCTTCACCTTCAGGGCGTCATGTCCCAGACCAGAATAACGTATACGGCGCTCCACATCCGTAATCTTTGCACCGATACCGTCGTCGCCATCCACCAGCAGATTATCTTTTAATTCACGGAAGTTAAACTTTCTGGACAAATCGCAGAGAAAAACGACAGGATATTCAAGACCCTTTGATTTATGGATGGTGGTTAGGGTAATTCCATCTTCCCCATCCCGGTTGCTTTGGACACCGTTTTCTGCCTGACGCTCAAGATATTGCACTAATTCGTGCAGATATAGATATGTACCGCCGGAGACCTTACGGGCCAATTCATAGACCATCAAGAGATTATCTTTGCGGGTCTCGCCGCCTTCCATGGCGCTATAAGCCGTCATCAGTCCCGCATCATAGATGAGATACCAAACCAGCGCCTCCGCTGACATCTGCCTTGCGACGGTGCGAAGGGCCAGAATCCGCTGTGCCACGGCTTGAGCCGTGGGCTCCTGCGATTCCAGTAATGCATCAAAGAATCTAGCCTTCTTGCTTTCCACACGGATCTTTGCAAGCTCCTGATTTCCCATGCGGAACATGGGACTGCACAATACCGCAAGCAGCGGAACATCCTGATGAGGGTTATCCAAAACCCGAAGCAGATTCAGCAGCACCTGTACCTCAGGTGTTTCAAAAATATTATCTCCCGTATCCGATACCACAGGCAGCCCCGCATGCCTCAGCGCCTTCTGATAAAGCCGCATGGGATCTCTTGATCGGAACAGGATCGCAATATCTCCCGGTTCCACCGGGCGGGTACCGGAACCGTCCCGAACGGGTACTTTATCACGCAGCAGCTTTACAATGCGGTTCGTGACCCACAGGGCTTCCCGCTGATACTTTGTTGAATCGTCATCCCGGCTTTCAGACAGCTTTGTAAGGGATAAAACATCCAGTTCTACATGGGAAAGTCCGTCCTCTGGGTATTCTTCCAAACCTGGGAAAAGCTGCTGATCTGTGTCATACCGAAGTCCCCCCAATTCCGGGGACATCAAAGTATTGAATACATGATTCACCGCGGAAAGTACCTCAGGCCGGGAGCGGAAGTTTTTAGACAGGACCAAATACCTGGGTTCAGAATTTGTAGCCTGCTCTGCGCTGGGATATGCGGAAAACTTCTCAATGAAAATCTCAGGTTCTGCCTGTCGGAACCCGTAAATGGACTGTTTTACATCACCCACAAGGAAACGATTACTGTCCCCTTCTCTGGAAATAGCGGTGTAGATCAGCTCCTGAACCCGGTTGGAATCCTGATATTCATCCACCATGATCTCAACAAACCGCTGTGAGACCTCTTTGGCAACATCTGTGGACCTACCCATGGAATCCACCAGCAGCCGTATGGCCAGATGCTCCTGATCTGAGAAATCCATCTTGTTTTTACGGCGCTTCTCCTGCGAAAAACGACGATATAGGGTTCCCACCAAATTAAGCAGTGCTTCTAAAGCCGGTGCCAGAGCATTTTGCTCTGCAAGCAAAGTCTGAGAGGAACGGGAAAATTGTCCTTGAAGGGTTTCCAATATTTTTTTACCGTCATTTTTTACATCTTTTATGGCCTCCAGACGGTCCGGATCCGGGTATTTCTGAACCACCAGTCTGGGATAATCCATGGTCAAAGCCGCTCCAATACCATCCCAAGGGCCATCCAGAGCGGAAAGCATGTTCTTTAAACCGGCTCTTTGGGTTTCATAACAAGGCAGGTATTTGGGCATCAGTTTTTCGTCCCCCTGCATCATGGAAATCGCCCAATCATAGCGGGAGATCAGCCAGGAAAGCTGCTGTTTTGCGTCTGAAATAAGTATTTTGCCCCAAACCGTTTCCCCTGCATCCTGCGTTTCGTCAAAATATAGGGACTGGGTTTTGAGCCACTGCTGGGGATTCGGTTGAGACAGCAGCTTTTCAAATACCGCCTTCACCAGATCCACAAGGCCGTTATCGTTTCTTCCGGCTCCCAGGGTATCGGCCAAAAGCAGGAAGCCCGGCTCTTTTTTCTCATAGGCTTCATCCAGAATATCTTCCAGAATGCGGGACAGCATTTCTTCCCGCTGGGGGTCCTCCAGCATGGAAAAATCGGAGGGGATCTCCAGTAGATAACCGTACTGACGGATCAGGCTCCCGCAAAAAGCGTGAACCGTGGAAATATGGGCCAGAGAAACCAGATTCAACTGCCTTTGAAGATGCCGGTTGTCGGGATCGTCAGAGAGCGCCTTTGCAATGGCTTCTGAAATTTTTCCCCGCAACTCGCTGGCGGCTGCGTTGGTGAAGGTAATAATGAGGAATTCATGTATATTGGCTCCTTCATGGACGATCCGCTGCATCACGCGATCCACCAAGACTTTGGTTTTTCCGGAGCCTGCCGCTGCAGAAACAAGCAGCGTACCGCCTCGATTATCCACCACGGCCTGCTGCTGTGGGGTTAAAACTTGTTTAGCCATCCTCATCACCTCCTATCTTTTCCCAAAAATCCTTAGCGCTTAATTTCTCTTTATAAAACTCCCGCCGGAATTGGGGATCCTTTTGGCAAATCTCACTGTAGCTGCAATAGCTGCACGGGTCGTGGCTGGGGCCCCGATAAAAGGGCCGAGGCGAGAAATCACCGGAAAGTACCCGATCTACAGCCTCACCCATGCGTTTTTCCACAAAGGATTCCAAGACCTCAAGCTGATGACCAGATACTACATAGTCTCCGCCGATGCTTTTTTTCGTCTTGTTCACCGGCAGAAATACAAATTTATCACCATGTTCCATGGCGGAGAGCACTCTTTCGTCCCCCAGCACAAGACCGCTTCGCTTGGTGGACTTCACTTCCTCATCATCGGTATCGCCGGACGTAAAAGACCGTCTGGCGGACATATAAAGCACACCAGCGGGAATGGGTGTCTCTGACACGCCGGGAACACCGCCATTTTTCAGCGCAAAGAGATAAAGAAGCATCTGCATACCCACACCGCCATAAAGCTCCGTGTAATCGAATCTCTTTATGCCGGATTTGTAATCAACAATACGCAAGTATTCCTGCTCTCCATCCTTCCAGAGGTCCGCACGGTCTACAAAGCCCTTGAGACTGCCGGCTCCCAGCTTTCCATGGACCTCCAGGGCGGGCAATCCCTCTGTTCCGCCGAATTGCAGCTCAAATGCCTCCGGGCGAAAATCGGAATCGCTGAACTCGCGGGATATTTCCTCCAACAAAATAGCTGCTTCTTCCCCATTTCTTTCAAACAAATACTTCTGCCGTGGAGTCTGTTCCTCCTGCCCCATACGGGATTGGGCAAAGGCCGCCAGGTGTGCTTCCACCATTTTTCTACTTTCTTCTCGATCAAGGGGTTCAATACGTTCCTTTTCTGACAGGGTTTTTACGGTCTTTTCCAAAATATAATGGACAAAGGTTCCAAATTCTGCCGCATCGAAGGTGGCTTCCTTTCGGACCTTGGCATTAAGGCCATAATTCAGGAAGAAATTCAGGGGACAATTCCCAAGTTGATCCAGCTTGGAAGCGGAAAGGTTTACAGGAGTGCCAAACAGGGCCTTGGCTTCCTGCGGCTCCACACGCTCCTTCCGAGACTGGGCCGCGGCTTTTCCTTTGGCAATTGCTTCAGACAATTCTGTAATTTCCCCGGCGGCCCTGGATATGGCTGCGGCCAGGGCGGCAGATTCCATATCTCCCTCATTGGACAAAAATGCCGCTGCCGCAGTTTCCGGAGTGTATTCCGTTTCCCTGGCTGGAATGCTGGCTACACTGGGCAATATCTTTTCAATGCGGCCCACCAGGAAGCTTTTTTGCTTCTGCTCCCCTGCGTCCTGACTGCAATAGGAAAGAAACAGCTTCTCAGTAGGTGCTGTAAACGCACTGTATATGGTAAGGAGCTGCCGTGCCAGATTGCCCTGACTGTCGGGTGCCAAATGGATTTGAAAATCATCCCGCAAAATACAGCGTTCTCTCTCTGACAGCAGACTGCCGCCGGAGATCGTTGTAGGAATACTCCCATCGTTGGCTCCCAGAACATACAAAAGCTTTGGCTCCTGCCCGCGTGCTTTGTCGATGCCGCCGAAAGAAACCGCATCCAACACCGCAGGAATGGTGCCTACCTGATATTGTCCCAGAGCAAGCCGAATGATCCGAAGGAGTTCTTCGGATTTTTGAGAAGTGCTGCCCAGAACCGTGGTGATCTGTTGCAGACAATCCATCATAATACCCCAAATTTGAGCCGTTTCCTGCGCTTCTTTCTGTCGTCCCAGGGCAGTATCTTCGGAAATCTGGGTCATCAGGGCATCATAGATCCCCGTTTCATCCATAAATTCATAAATGGAAATCATCTGTCCGCGGACATTCTCCGCAGATTTCAGTTTGTTTTTTAAATGAAGGATAGGCGCGATTGCTGCCGTTTTCATTTCATTTAAAGCAGCAAGCTCCGCTTCCACTGTTTCTGAAAATCTTCCGTCATAGCCCTCCGGGTGCATGGTCCAGGGCTTCTGCCATTTGCTGCCCCGAACGCTCCAGGTAACAGCATAGTTCTCCAGTTGGTCGCAGACATCCGGAGAAACACCGCTGTATCCGGTCTTTAAGTAGGCAATTACCGTCTCTGGTTCCAGATTATCCACGGCAGCCTCCAGCGCCAGCAAAAGGAAAGCAGCCGCAGGATGGCTCAGTATGGACTGCTTTTCCGCCCGGTACAGCGGGATATCCATGGTACGAAACACGATCTCCAAAAGAGGGCCATAACCATTCTCGTCCCCGGCGCAAACCATCATATCCCGAAAACGCATACCGGTCATGGAATATTGTTTCAAAATTGCTCCGCAGCGGTGGCATTCTTCCAGCTTGTCGGCAAATTCAGAAATATAGATATTGGTGGATGTACCCGCATAGGGTGCAAATCCGTAATCAAATAGGCCCTGTTCCAAATATGTAATATCCTGCGGCAGCGGACGACGATAATTCGCAGAAATAATTTGGGTCTCAACGCCGCATGCTTCGGCAAGCTGCAAAAGCCGCCGAGCAGTTTCCCGCCCCGGCTCAAACAGCGTGGAGGTTCCAAATACATCGTCACAGGGAACAGTAATGGTCATGTCGTCGCATTTACGAAGAAGCTCCCGCAGAACGCCAAGTTCCAGGGCAGAAAAGTCCGTAAACCCATCCACAAAGAAATAGCGTCCTCGGGCATAGTCCCCTTCCCGCAGATTCCTACGAAGCAGTGTCAGATTATCCCTTGGATCGGAGGCACTTTGTGCCGTAGCCGCATCGTAGGCACCCAGGATCAAAGCCAACTCAGAGAGCTTTTCCGAAAACATGCCCGTGGTATTTTTCGCCGTTTCCCGCAGCATTTCCGGGGTAACATCATAGCTTTTCAGCTCGTCGATCATATTGACCATGCTGCTAAGGAACTCTGCTTTTCCCGCAGCAGAGGCAAATACCTTCAACCGATGCCGAATGCTGTCCAGTGCCAGCCGAGCAGTCAAAATTCTGCCGCTGGTATCCAGCACTGCCCGGGCACCGCCGCCGGAGATGGCGCAGACACGATTATGGAGGCGTGTAAAACTCAGCACCTCGGAGACATAGCTGATGGAATCTCCGCAAAGCTCCGAAAGTTTACGCTCGGTCATATGACTTAGCTGCTCGGGTACGATGACGATCCGCATTGCCATGCCGGTGGCAGGGCAATCCTTCACCTGATTCAGAAGCTTCGTTGTTTTGCCGGATTTTCCCCGACCAATGATCAGTGTCAGCATATTTCTTCCTCCGGGAAATTGATGCCCTAATTATAGCACATTTCCGTCTTATCTGGAAGTGGGTATGCCATCCCCAAGGGTTCTAAGCCAGGTTAGAATATTCTCAAACACCTCTAAGGTCTTAAATTTCAGCTCATATTTCTCCGTCTTTCCGTAAATCAGTGCCGCATCCTCCAGGTCCATTCCTGCCATCACCGCCACAGCCTCCTGCTGCTCTGTGGAGGCTGTCATACAGATCTGAGGATAAACCACGCACCACCAGTTATGCCCCTCGCCTTCGCCAATGGTGACCCGCAGGGCATCATAATACCCTCCCGGCAGCGAAAAGCTTTCATAATGCCTTGTTCCAAACAGTTCCCGGTTCATCGTTACTTCCGCAATATCAGAGGAACCAAACTTTTTCAAGGTTTCGTTGGCAGCACTTTGAAGCGTATCAAGATTCCCGCCAAGCAGTGCTTTGGCCTCTTCTACGGATTGGGAGTCCTGTAAAATGGGCTGCGCAGCCAAAAGAACCGCATCCCGCACCTGTAGTTTGATGTATTGGTCTTCCTGAGTATCAGAATTTGCCACTACATGCAGTCGAATCATGCCGTCAGATATCCGTTGCTGCTGGGTTTCCAGAGCTGTCCCCCAGGCAAACAGAGCAGCTAAGAGCAATAAAAATACAATTTCCACCACACATTTTCTTTTTGTCATAAAAATCACCGTCCATATGTAATCCTTTGACTACATTATGGACGGTGAAATTACAATTTAAACAGGATTGGTCAGATATGTGTCGGAATACTTTGTTTTCAGCGCGTCGAAGCAGCACTCTGCCCGGGAATGATCCGTAAAAAGTCCAAATACGGTGGGGCCAGAGCCGGTCATGCAGGCATTCAGTGCGCCATTTTCCAGCATCACAGACTTTATTTCCTCAATTTCCTCATGTTCCCTGGAAACAACAGGTTCAAATACGTTATAGAGCTGATTCGCAACGGCTGTAATATCTCCGGATTCCAGTGCGCTTTGCATCCCGGCAGTATCAGGGCGACGGGAAATTTCCTCAGAATCAATGGCACGGAACAAGGCAGGAGTAGAAATAGGAAACGCAGGTTTACATAAAACTATATCACAATGTGGCAAGGGAGAAATCCGGGTCAAAATCTGTCCCTTTTCTTCTGCAAGGGCAGTTCCGCCAAAAAGCGCAAAGGGCACATCAGAACCCACCTGTTCCGCCAGCGCATAGAGACGGCTTTCCACCATGGGCTTATCGTAATGGTCATAGAGAAGCCGCAATACTGCCGCGCCATCTGCACTGCCTCCGCCCATACCGGCACAAACAGGCGTCACCTTTTTGATTTCCACCGTTAGCCCATTGGAATCAATGCCGGTCTCCTTAAAAAACAGCCTTGCGGCTTTCACGGCAAGATTGGAATCGTCACAGGGTATTTCACCGGACTGGGATACAACGCTCCAGGGCATCCCGGTATCCAGCCGAAGGATCACTTCGTCCCCCAGAGTGATTTCCTGCATCACCATCTGAAGGTCATGATATCCATCCTCACGACGGCCCACCACATCCAGGGTCAGATTCAGTTTTGCGTGAGCCGTGGCTTTTAATTCTGTCATCTCCGCATCTTTCCTTCCAGATAGTAGCGTTTTTCCCTGGCGTGCCCCATGGAGAAGGTTTTACGAGGCAGTACACCGCCTTGAAGCACACCGGGGAAAAGAGCGCTTTTTTCAATTCCGGGAAGAATCAGTCCCACAGTGTAATCCTGCTTTGCAAGCGCCCGTACTACGTTTTCGCCATGAATATAGTCGATGCTCCCACCGCTGAACTTTATAAAGTTATCCAGAACCGGCTGTAAGATTGCAAGGGCCAGAGGACTTTCCGCCCTGGAAAGGTAAATGGTCTCCCGATAATCTCCCGCAATGATTTCAATGGGATAACCCTCCTTGGCGGACATATCCTGAAGAATGGTGATAAGCACCTCAGGCTCCAACGTGGAAACAACTCGGTGGATCGGTTCAAAGTCTATGGCCTCATCATGGATGTTTTCAAGCTCCACCAGAGCAAACCGGGCAGGATGCTCCTCCTGCTGTTCCGGCGTTAAAGTGGGTTTGATTTCCTCCCAGCAGGCCTTTGCGGAGGCCAGAGAATGATTTCCGTCTCCCACGGCGAAACTCATGGTATTTCCGGGGGTCTGGCCTGCTTCCGTAGCTTCGATATAGCGGCTGATGGCGCTGTTCACAACGGATACACCCAGTCCTGAAATCATGTGTCCAGTAATGTGTCCGCCATCCTCCATCAGATCGAAATCATAGACCTTTTCTCCGCACATTTCTTTGGCAGTTGTAAGGATATCATCCTTTCGGTCATCGCAAAGCAGCAGCACATGGGGAAATTCCAGAGCCGCATTCCGAAGAAGCTCCATTCTGGGAGGAATACGATCCCTGACCGTGCCCTCAGTGGCACGGATATGGGCCGCGGAGGTAGGTTCAAAATCGTATTCTTCCAAGTCAATTTGCCCCATAAGGCCACGGCGGACTTTGCCGTTTTCCATGGTGCGTTCCAAATAAACAAAGCTCCTGCGATAATTGCGGAAAATGCCATATTCAAGGTAATTCTCCATATGGACATGGATGGAGGAAAGACGTTCAGACCTGTCCTCACGGCGCAGAAGAGCCTCCGGGAAGATCATATGATAGGTAGACGGGGCATCCCCCACGAAATCATGAACCCCATCCCAATATTCCGGTTGAGACGAAAACTGATCGCAAGCAACACAGGCCCATTTACGAAGAGATATCTTCTGAGGGATCAAAACATCCCCCGCATGAAAACAATTACGCATTCTTACGCCTCTTTCTCAAACAGCATTCCCATCAGAGCGGTTCCCGCCTCCACCATGGGGCCGGCAAGGCCGTTCTTTTCCGTATAGGCAAGGCCGGAGCCCTGGGAATCTCTGCTGTCATAGATGATAAACGGTACGGGATCGCCGTCGTGACCACGGGTAGAGGTCAGGGTCTTATGGTCGGACAGAATCAAGATTCTAAAGTCCTCCCCTGCTTCCTCCATTGCTTCCACCACAGGTGTGATGATCCTGCTGTCCAGCCACTCAATGGCTTGCAGCTTCCCGGACAAGTCTCCGTTGTGGGTGCATTCGTCGGGGGCTTCCAGATGGATGGCTATAAAATCCTGATTCGGGTCCTTCAGCACATCCAGAGCCGCCTGAACCTTTCCTTCGTAATTGGTTTCCAGCTCTCCGGTGGCCCCGGGAACCTCCACAAAAGCAAGCCCGGTCAGTCTGGCAATGCCCTGACAAAGGGGAACGGCAGAAATCACTGTGCCATAGTGCCCATAGGTCTGACGAAAATCCTTCAGGGCAACAGCGCTGCCTTCTGCCCAGAACCAGACGCCGTTGGCAGGGAGCTTTCCTTCACTTCTGCGCTGCTCATTGATGGGATGCTTATCAAGGACCTGGTGTGCCTTCTCCATCAGCGTAAGAAGCGTCTTTGCATTTTCATTGCCGGAGGGCAGCAGAGGCCCAATGACCTCACCGAGATGGTCGTGGGGCGGGATCAGCTTAATATTTTCAATACTGCCACCGGCCTGAACCGCGATGTGACGGAAGGACAGGGCCGGATGAACCATCATCCCGGCCTCCTTTGCCATTTCGGAAAAATCCGGGTCGGAAAACAGGTAGTTTACCAGAGCTACGGAGCTTTCCCCGTCGATGGAACCACCGGAATGGGACAGGATCTTTTTCTCCGCAAAGGGCTTGTCGCAGTCCTCCAGGGCGATCATATTGCAGCGGTAGCTGATATCTCCTGGATGAAGCGCAATGCCGGTGGCGGCAGCTTCCAGAGGAGATCGGCCCGTATAGCATACTCTGGGGTCCTGACCAAAGATGGAAAGAATGGCAGTGTCGCTTCCGGGGGGCAGTCCCTCCGGGCAGTTGACAGTGGAACCCAGCAGGCCGCCCTTTGCCAAACGATCAATGGAAGGAATATTGGCCTGCTCCAGAGGCGTTTTTCCCGCCAGCTCCGGCACCGGGTTGTCCGCCATACCGTCTCCGATGATGAGAATATATTTCATATGTAAAATTCCTCTCTTTAAAAACTTAAAGGACATGTTTCCATGTCCTTTAAGATACACCTATTTTTTCAGACTGTCAAGAAAAAGGCCAATGCGCCGCAGCGCTTCTTTCAGATCGTGCATGCTGGCAGCGTAGCACATTCTCACATAGCCCTCGCCGCTGTCTCCGAAGGCATTGCCCGCAATGCAGGCCACCTTCTGCTGAATGAGAAGCTGTTCGCAGAAATCCTCAGAGGAAAGTCCGGTGGATTTAATGCAGGGGAAAACATAAAACGCTCCCTTGGGTTCAAAGCAATCAAGTCCCAGGGCTCTCAGGCCATCCACAAGGTATCTCCGTCTGCCGTCATATTCTTCCTTCATGGCCTCAATATCCCCATCACCGTAGCGCAGCGCCTCTACAGCGGCATGCTGACTGGTGGTGGGAGCGGACATAATGGCATACTGATGGATCTTGGTCATCTGAGCGATCAGTTCGTGAGGGCCGCACACATAACCGAGGCGCCAGCCGGTCATGGAATAGCACTTACTCATGCCGTTGACCACAAGGGTCAGGTCATACATTTCTGGAATGTTCGCCATGGAATAATGCTTCTGCCCATAGGTAAGCTCCGCATAGATCTCGTCAGAGATAACCACAATGTTTCTCTCTTTCAAAATGGGCACCAGAGCTTCCAGATCCTCTTTTTCCATAATCCCGCCGGTGGGGTTGGAGG
>CAZEPQ010000002.1:0-54754 GCA_964514175.1 uncultured Oscillospiraceae bacterium | reverse complement strand
GGAAGCGGAAATGCTGATCAAGGACCCGGAATTCAAGGGCTATATCCACGATGTGGGTGGCCCCACAGCAAATTTTCGCCAACCTGCCTGTGAAAAACAACTGACCAAGGGCGTCTGCACCAACCGCCAGTGTTTGTTCCCCACCCCCTGCAAGAATCTTGTTGCGGACCACAGCGACTATGTGGAGCTGCTTCGGAAGCTGCGGAAGCTCCCCGGTGTGAAAAAGGTCTTCGTCCGCAGCGGCATTCGGTTTGACTATCTGCTGGAGGACAAAGACGATACCTTCTTCCGGGAGCTGGTGGAGCATCATGTGTCGGGCCAGATGAAGGTGGCACCGGAGCATATCTCCGACCCGGTGTTGAAGCTCATGGGAAAACCGAAAAACGCGGTTTATGAGAAGTTTCAGGAGAAATATGAGAAGCTGAACCGACAGCTTGGGAAGAAGCAGTTTGTGGTGCCCTACCTTATGTCCTCCCATCCCGGCTCTACCATGAAAGAGGCTGTGGAGCTGGCAGAATATCTTCATAGGCACCATCTGAACCCGGAGCAGGTCTCCGATTTCTATCCAACCCCCTCCACCATCTCCACGGTGATGTACTACACGGGACTGGACCCCAGAACCATGGAGAAGGTTTATGTGGCCACCAACCCCCATGAAAAGGCCATGCAGCGGGCGCTGATCCAGTATCGGAACCCGAAAAACTATGACCTGGTTTATGAAGCTCTGCAAAAGGCGGCGCGGATGGACCTGGTGGGCTACGGGCCGGAGTGCCTGATTCGCCCCCGGAAGGGGAATGAAACCCCCAAGAACAAGGGGAAAGCACCGAACAAAAGAAACAACAGCGCCGGAAAGAGGCGCTAATCCATAAGAAATGAGTGAACCCATTTGTCAATGATCGTACTGGACATGGAGTGGAATCAGCCCCTGTCCGCCGACTCACCCCTGGCAATAAAGCTCTGCACCACACTGCCCTTTGAGATCATCCAGATCGGCGCGGTGAAGCTGGAAACCGGGGAACAGTTCAAGGCTACCTGCTGCCTGCAGCAGTACAAAATATTGTCTCCCCGGATCTCCAAGCTCACCGGCATTACCAAGCAGGATGTGAAGCATGGCGAGACCTTCCAGGATGCCATGGAGCGGTTCCGGGAATTCTGCGGGGAGGACCCCATTCTTCTGACCTGGGGCTTCAATGATATCCCCATTCTGCGACAGAATTTAAGCTTTTACGGCCTGGACACCTCCTTTACGGATAAATATTACAACCTCCAGATCATGTTCAACCAGCAGTTTGATCCCGGCAATGTGGTGCGGGGGCTAAGCTTTGCGGTGGACTTCTTTGAGCTTACTGTGGAGGAGAGCTACCATGACGGCCTCAACGACGCCGCCTACACTGCCGAGGTTGCCAAGTATATCGACATCGAAAAGGGTATGGCGGAATACCCCGACTACCTGAAATACTTTGAGGGAGACGGAGATCAGGCCTTTTTGGACTGCCTCCGCTACGCAAACTATACCCGGTTTGAGAGCTTTGAGGAGATGATTGCGGACAAGCGCATCATCGAGACAAAATGCCCCTACTGCGGAGAAATCACCCAGGCCACCGAGCCCATTTACCCGGAGCCGGGAAGAATGAACTGGGTCTGCAAGTGTCCCCAGCATGGGGAATACCTGATTCGGATCAGCTTCAAGCGAAACCGGGACGATTCCATGCGGGCCAGCAAGGTGACCTTCCCCATGGACGAGACCCATGCGGCCCAGTATAAGAAGGCCGTGGAGAAGGCCAACAAGCCCCGAAAGCCCAAGAATGCACCCTTTAAGTTCTATATTGATGCGGATGGCTGCCCTGTGGTAAATCAGGCGCTGAAGATATCCAACCGCCGCCATGTGGAGAGCTTTCTCATCTGCGACACAGCTCACCAGCTAAAGCGCCACGGCGCGGAGACCATTGTGGTCAGCAAGGGGGCGGACAGTGCCGACTTTGCTCTGGTGAGCCGACTGCAGAAGGGTGATCTGGTGGTGACCCAGGATTACGGCCTTGCCGCTATGTGCCTGACCAGGGGCGCAAAGGTCATTGACCAGAATGGAATGCGCTACACCGAGGAGAACATTGAGGGACTTCTCGCCGCCAGAGCTGAGGCCACCCGAATCCGTCGGGGCGGCGGTCGGCTGAAGGGCCCCGCCAAGCGGACCCAGGCGCAGAACGATGCCTTTGTGGCGGCATTCAACGAAATGGTTTCGGAGGCCTACGAGGATGCAAAAGCTCAATGACCTTTTGATTTCTGCTTCGGAAGAGGAATATGACCTGCGGGGGCTTGACATGTCCGGTCAGGATGTGGCGGAGGTCAGCGTGGGCACCATTGACCTGAAAAACTGTGCCTTTTCCCATTGCAGCTTTAACGACTGCCGTTTTTCCGGTACCGGCTTTGAAAATGTGACCTTTCAGGGCTGCGATCTGTCCGGCAGCAGCTTCCTTGACTGCGGTATGAAAAAGATCCTGTTCAAGGACTGCCGCATGATGGGCACCGTATTTTCCGGCTGCATTCTAAACGGTGCGGAGTTTTCCGGCTGTGCGGCGAAGTATATGAACATTACTGCCAGCACGCTGAAATTCAGCAGAATTTCCGACTGCAACATTTCCGGCGGGTCTCTTGCCCGCTGCAAGTGCCCCAAAACCACGGTGTCCGGCTGTAATTTCACCCGCTGTGATTTCTCCGGGGCTCAGATCGGTGGCTTTGATTTCTCAGATTCCAACATTGAGGGAGCCACATGGTCCCTGAATGAACTAAAAAACGTCACCGTTACCACCACCCAGGCCATAGAGCTTGCACGGCTCCTGGGACTGGACATTGTGCTATAAGGAGGCTTTTTTGTGGAAACACCGGATATTTATGTACCCAATTACATGTCTTTTCACAATGACAATATCTTTTTGGGCAGCTACAAGGGCCTTCGGTTCAAGCTCTCCCCCAATGTGGAGGAATTGACCATCCGGGGGGAATACTGGTTTGGGCCTCTCTGCTATGAGATGAGCGAAATGGACGGCGAAGAGACCTTCCCCATGTCCGACGAGGGCATTGAAAAAATGACGCAGTGGCTGAAAGAGCTGGCGGAGCGAGATTGAGCATTTGACAAAATATTTTTGCCGGGAAGGAGAACCTTCCCGGCAGTTTTTTTATGCACCGGCGCGGAAGCGCCATGAGCTCCTTGGAGAAGGAGCTGTCAGCGAAGCTGACTGAGGATGGATGCAGGAAGCAGTACGATAACAGAACGATTTCGGCGAATATGTACTGCTTTAGTCCATCCTCCGTCACCGCTGCGCGGTGCCAACTCCTTCTCCAAGGAGGTTTTACCGCCTGCGGCGGTTGTTCCAAACACAACCACTGCGCCATTGTTTTTTTCCCTGGTTATGATATAAATGAATCATAAAACACGGAAAGGATCGGTACGATGAAATACTTATCTGAAAACCTGAAAAAATACCGTATGCAAAAAAATCTGACACAGGAAGATGTGGCCGAATATCTGAACATTACGCCTCAAAGTGTGTCAAAGTGGGAGCGGAGTGAAAGCTATCCCGACATCACATTTCTTCCTGCGCTGGCCAACATCTTTGAAACAAGCATTGATTTGCTGATGGGCATGGACACCATACGGGCCGAAGAGACCCGGCTGAATATCCACAGAACGGCCATCGCCTATCAGCGAAACGGAGATTATGATGCGGCGGAAAAGGTTTATCGGGATGCACTGCTCATCTATCCCAATAAGCCGGGGATGATCCTGGGGCTTGCAAGTACGCTGGCGTTAAAAGGGGCGTACATGGAAGCAATCGAACTGATGGAAAGGGGACTTCCGCTTTCTGTGAATGAGAAGCAAAAATCCACAATGCGTGCAACCTTGTGCTTTCTGTACTTAAAATGTGGGTACACGGAAAAGGCGAATAAACTTGCCTCCCAGCTTCCCCACACACGGGAAAGCCGGGAGGTGATCCAGCCAATGATTCAGCAGGGGCTCAATGATATGGAAATAGACGAAAATATCAAATGTATCCTTCTTGGTGATGGAAAAGGCATTTGGTGATGCACCGGCGCGGAAGCGCCCTCGGCTCCCCCCACTGGGGGAGCTGGCTCGGCGCAAGCCGAGACTGAGAGGGTCGCGGCAAGCGATACGATAACAGAAAACCTTCGGCGAATACGTACTGCATACCAGACCCTCTCCGACCTCGCTGCGCTCGGCCACCTCTCCCAAGGGAGAGGCAAGAGGTGGGTGCTTTGATTTCCGCTGGAAAATTGTCTGATTATAAGTGGTGAATATTTCTACTATCCCCATGTGGGTAGCATGCCCCCGGATGGCTTTGCCGTAGGTACACGGCGCACCTGGGGCGTTTGGGGCTTTTGCACCACAGCCATGGCTTCCTCCACGGATTCTTCTCTGCTTTCCGGCAGTCCGCCGGTAAGCCCCAGTAGGAAAATGGGCAGATTATCCCGGTACATTTCCGGCAGTTGGGCAATGGGCAGGGGATTTTCCCCCGCACCGGCCTCAATGGTGTAGCCGGGACGGTCAAAATCCTGGATGAACCAGTCCTTGTACCCGGCGAAGGAAGAGGAATACGGGATTTCACTGAGCCGATACCCGGAGGCGGCAGCCATCTGACGGCCCAATTGCTCCGCTCCTTCTGGGGCCAGATCGAGGAATTTCCAATAGATCTCCTTCCCTTGGGTGTGCCATGCGATGGTGAGAGTGGGGGAGATTTCTTCTGTCAGGTCAAACATGGCCTGGCTTTCCCTTTCACTGAGGGGCGCGGGGCCCACAAAGTCCCGGGGGGCCGGGGTCTCAAAGCCCAGCTCATACTTGATCTCCCGGGCCTCGTCCCAGCGGGCAGGGTAGTTGAGATTCAGATCCACCCCTCGGAGATTGGCCTTCCAGCCCTCCGGGAAGGGAATCTCCGGATATGCCTCCCCGATGTCCTGGGCCGCGGCTTTTTCCGTAGGGGTGACGGCATCCAGCACCAGATCCACGCCGTCGGGGTTCACCATGGGCGCTAAAAGCAGGGTGGTGTTTTCTGTCAGCGCCTTTGCGTTCAGCCCCATGAGCATTTCACCGAAGGAGGCCGCTTCCAGGTATTTTTCCAGAATCAGCATGGTAAGGGGCGTGGTGATGTACTCGTTGGCGTGGTGGGCAGCGTTGTAGCAGACCACTCTGGGGCCATCTCCCACCCTGAGAAGTGGAATGTTCCGCCCGTACTCCGTTTTTCCGATGCTGAGGCTCATAAGCAGGGGATATCTTGCCTCCAGTCCCCGGATCAGATAGCCCAGCAGTTCCGAAGTCAGCGCCCTGTCCTCCGGGATCACAGGAAAACCTAGGGGAACAATGAGGATGTCCCCGATTTGCAGATTGGTTGGGTCTTTTCTGGGGTTTGCGGTTTCGATTGCACGGACTGTGGTGGAAAATTCCCCGGCGATTTTGTAGAAGCTATCTCCCGGGCGGATGCGGCGCAGCTCGTAGCCCACAAGATAAGGCATCAGGGCCATCTCTGCGGAGGATGCCGGGATGTCCTTTGCGCGGATAAATGCTTCCAGTGTAGAAAAACCTGCCCGCTGCAGGGCCAGGTCAATGGTCGAATTCAGCATAAAAATTCCCTCCCCGGTATCCTATGCCCGGGGAGGGAGATTTATGTCATACCTTCACGCAGCTTCCCACCACGGCGCTGCCGTCGATGGAACAGGTGTCGGAATATTCCACACGGTCGATGTGACAGCCGCTGCGGATCACCACATTGGTGCCCCGGACGGTGTGGGCGTGGACACCGGTGATGTCTACGGTGTCGCCCTCGATGCTTTCACATTCAAGAGAACCAAAGGTGGGGAGAATGCTGGCAAACAGTCCGGCAGTGGTGGACTGGGACACGGTGACCTGGGAGCCGCCGATGGAGCCTACCTTGCTCTCGGAGCGGGAAAGGGTGATGCTGACGGTGTCTGCATTGACAATGCCGCCCACGTTCAGGCTGCCGCTGGCGGTGAAGGAATCGGCCTCGCAGTCACAGCCTACCTTTAAGCTGCCGCTGACCCGAACTTCCGTGGCGGATATGGTGCCGCCTACGGATAGAGCGCCGGGAACATTGATGCTGCCGCCCTTGAGATCGCCCTGGATCTTGGTGCTGCCGCTACCGGAGAGGGAACCGGTGGTCAGGCTTCCATCGCAGTGGAACGCGCCGCTGGTGCGGGTCTCGCCGGAGACATCCACATTGCCGCAGGCGCGGAAGCTGCCGCTGGATTTCAGTTCCCGGCAGACCAGATCACTGGACACCTTGCAGGCACCGGAGCTGGTAATGCGGTTGTAGCAGCCTCCGTCCAGAACACCGGTGCCGGAGATTCGATAATCTCCGATGCCGCCGGGCTTTTCGTGGTTATCCTTCAGATCCTTGTAGGCATTTTCTACTTCCTTGGCGGCATCCTGGGCCGCATTGGTGACGGTTTTTGCGGCCTTGGTGGCGGCATTCTGCACATTCTGGCCCAGATTGTCAAAATCTACATTGTCCAGCGTGTCGGCGACCTTACCCAGCAGCTTCTGAAGTCCTCTGTTCAGGCTGTCCATGGCATTTTCCAGACCGTCGGTGTTGAAGTGAAATTCCCCGTGGATGGTGTGGTCTTCGTCGCTTTCGGTGGCCTGGTCCAGCTCGTCCTGAAGGTCTTCCATGGTGTCCTGAATGTCCGTCATGTCATCCTCGATGTCTTCGATGTGATCGTCCTGGGTCTCCAACTTGTCCTCCAGAGCGTCAAGCTGATCCTGAAGTTCATCCAGACGGATGTTCAGACTGTCGATGCGGCTCTCATTGCCTGCCTCCTGGGCCTCCCGGAGCTGCTTGCGGAAATAGCGGCGCTGCTCCTTGAGATCAAATCGCTGACGAAGCAGATCGTTCCGATCCTCCCGGATCTGGGTCAGGGTATCGTTGAGTTCCTCCAACTGCTGCTGGAGATGTTCCATTTGTTGGGTAATATAGTCCTTGTTCATGCGATAAATCCTTTCTCCGAAAGCAGAGCACTCAGGGCAGTTTTCTGTTCCGTGACAGAAACGGTGACTGCCAGCGCAGCGCTGCTGTCAAATATCATTTTCTGCATTTCTCCTGCTGTGATACAGAAGGGGACGCCATATTTCCGAAGCAGATATACCACCGGCTCGGAGATGTCCTCCGCTGCCGCCACTGCCAGGGCCACCTCGTAGGCCTCGTCCCGGCTTACGCTGCCCTCCATCAGCAGCTTGGCGAAGGTATACAGTCCCAGAAGATCCTCGTAGCCGAAGCTGCCCTCCTTGCCGGAAAGAGCCAGATATTGATTGATGATGGGGGGAACCGCAATGCCTGCCGCCGCGGCTTCGCCGGGAGACAGGGCAATCTCGCCCGGGGGACCGGGCTGGAATCGCCGTGCGATATCCTCCAAGGTCATGGTTTCTTTCAGTGTTTGAATTTCCTCCACCCGCTGCAGCACCTTGTCCCGGGGGAAGAAGGTTTCGTGACCGGTAAAGGTGGAACGGTGGATAAACCACTCGTCCGGCAGCAGCTTCATGCGCTTCCAGCGGTACAGGGCGCCGTAGGAGATGCCGGTGAGTTCCAACAATTCTTTTTTTGTGATCAAGTTTTCGTCCATATTCTCACCTCGTGTAACAATGTTACCATAACATAGTTACGCTGTCAATGGGGTTGTTACGATGTTAATAAATATTTCATAAATTTTGAGACTGCTTCAGGTTTAGCGCAGCCAAGTGTGTAGGGGTCATGGTGCGGGTCCCACTCGCTACCAAAGAATCCCTCCACCGATTCACGGTCCCCTTTCCTTTTACAAGGGGGGCTCTTTGACGCTGACGCATCGGCGCAAAAAAAGCCTGATGCAGCGTCAAAACTGCATCAGGCGTATAGTTTATTCCTTAATTTGAAGCTGCATAGAGGCGTAATGGTAGGCCTTTTTAAAGTCCTCCATTTCACGATAACACTGTTCCAGCATGGCGTAGAGGGAGGACATGAAATAGTTGCTGCCAGTGGTGCGGGCCAACTGCTCCGCCTTTTCCAGTTGCTTGGCAGCCTCCTCGAACTGATTGTCCTTGAGCTCTATGCTGCCTTGCAGCATCAGATACACAGGCTTGGAGCTGTCGGACAGACGCACAATGCTGTCCATTTCCCGTTTTGCGGCGGCCATGTCACCCTTGCCGATGTAATACTCCGCCATGGTCAGCCGATAGAATTCGCCCAGGCCCTGATCTTGATAAGCTGCCAAGTAGTCGTCCAGGGTTTTTTGGAAGTCGCCCTCCAGCTCCATGGTACACCGGGCGATGAGCAGCAGGGCCTCGGTACGGAAAGCGGCGGAAACATAGAGGCTTGCATCATTGTGGGAGATGGCCTCCTGCGCCAGACGGATGGCCTCTTCATAGCGGCCGTCGATCATGGCCTTCTTGCTCAGGCCGATCTTGGCACGGGCCAGAAGCAGCATCACCTCGTCCTGATAGCCGCCGTCCATATCCAGAGTTTCCAGCACCTGAACGCAGGCCTCAAAATCGCCGTTTTTAAAGTGATTTCTGGCATCTGCCACGCAGCCGGGGATCAGTTCATCCCCGCCGGACTCCGTCATAAAGTAGCCTGCGGGAAGCCCCAGGGCTCCGGCCAGATATTCCAGGGTCTTTACAGAGGGGGTGGCACTGCCGTTTTCAATTTTGGAAAGCATATTACGGGTGATGTAGTCGCCTACCACATCCTTTTGGGTCATGTGACGTTCCAGTCGCGCGGCCTTGATCTTTTCACCTAAGTTCATAAGGTGGCCCCCTTTGGCGATAGTATAGAGAGAAGTATCTGTAACTTTTATTTACTAATTATAGCATGTCTATGCACATATTGCAACCTCAATGGGGGATTTTTTGCCCCGACCTTGACATTTGCCCAGGAATATGAGATAGTTTCAAGAAGAAAATATATTTACCCCCCTCTGAGATTGGAGCTGTTTCATTGAATCGCAAACAACTGAAAAACGCTGCCCGGGAGAGCTTAAAAGACGCCGGCAGTGGCCCGAAAAAAGTAACTTTGATTTTCCTTGTAAGCTATGTGGTCATGATGGTTTTGTGCTTCGTGCTTACAGAGCTGGTTGGGAATATAGACACCGGCAGCAATTACCTCAGCAAAACGGTGGCCTCAGAAGCCAAGGTCATGGTGCTAAACTATATCATCTCCTATGGTATGGAGGCTCTGATGGTGCTTCTCACCGTGGGCTATACCGCTGCGGCAATGGATATGCGTGACCAGCGGCCTGTTGCATACGATTCGCTTCTGTCCGGTACCCGGATGGCGGGACGGGTGATCCTGCTGTATGTACTCAAGTCCCTGTATGTGGGCCTGTGGACCTATGTATTCGCCATCCCTCTGAGCTATCTTGTGGTGATGGACGCTGTCAGCGAAGCGCCCCTGCTCAGTGAGACGGCTATGCTGGTGGTTGTCGTTGTGTATGTGGCTGTGGTGATGTTCATGGTGTCCTATCGTTACCGCATGGCCTACTTTGTGCTGTTGGACGAGCCCAATTTGGGCACAAGAGCCGCATTGAGGAAGGCAGGCGCCCTCAACCGGGGCCATCGGATGCAGCTATTCCTGCTGGATCTGAGCTTCTTGCCCTGGATCCTGTTGAGTATCCTGACCTGCGGAATCCTGTTGATCTGGAAGCTGCCCCATATGATCACCACTTATGCCCATGCTTATGAAGCCATGAAGGTCGATTTTTCGAAAAAGCAGGAGCATTATAGGGAATTGCAGGAACGTATGCTTCGTGACAGAACGCAATAAAATATACGCCTCAGAAATGATCGAACCATTTCTGAGGCGTTTTCCTTTTAGGGCTTGCGAATCAGGAAGTTGAGCACCAGGGAGATGCAGCCCATGACGATGACCATGACGAAGGTGGAGCCGAAAGCGCCGCCGGAGGCGTCGATCAGAGCTGCGGAGATCATGGGGCCAATGAGGGCTGCAGGAATGGACACCAGATTGCAGGTGGAGAAATTCACGGCGTAGTTCTTGCTGCCGTAGAAGGAACGGACCAGGGAGGCCTGAATGGTCACGCCGCCACCGTAGCAGACACCGGCCATCAGCATGCCGATGAATACCAGGGGGAAAGCCCCCATGGCGTTGCCCAGGGTCATCAGTACACCTGACAGAATGATGGCACCGTTGGCGATGAACATTGTGGTTTTCCAGCCCAGCTTGTCCATGGAAAGACCCATGGCAAGCCGTCCGCCGCTGTTAAATACGGAAATGATAAGGCCCACAGTGGCAGCCGCACCGAAGTAAATTGCAATGGAGGCGGCATTGTTGATGACCAGCAATCCGGTGGCACTCATGCACAGGTTCCACAGGAAGTAGAGCAAGAAGGTGGGGCGACGAATCATCTGTGCGGTGGTGCATTCCATGCCGCCCTCCACGGCGGCCTTGGGCTTTGCGGGAGGAAGCTGGGTGTCAACGCCGGGGGTGCGGATCACAAAGCCGCCGCCGATCACCACCACAGCGCATACAATGCCCAGAATGCGGAACAAGGTGAAAATGTCCATATAACGGAGCATCAGATCGGCCACGTTGCCGATGATAAGACTGCTGAAACCAAAGCCCGTCAAAAGAATGCCGGAAATCAGGCCATCCTTGTCCGGAAACCAGCAGTTGACGCCGGAAAGGGCCACATTGTAGCCGATGCCTACGCCAAAACCGGTGAAGCCGCCGTAGAAAATGTACAGCAGGATCAGGGCAAGGCCTTCGTTATCCGTGGGCAGGAAGGAGATCACAAAGAAGCCGAGGAACAAGAGCCCACCGGAGAGAAAGGCCAGGTAACGGTGGGGAATGGCCTTTGTGAGCTTGCCGCCGGTGAGACCGCCCAGGGCGAACATGATCATCATAATGCTGAAGGTGAAGCTAAGTTGTTTATCGTTCCACATGGGGAATACATCGTTCAGGGCTGCCTTAAAGAAACTCCAGGCGTAGATCGTACCCAAAAATAGCATCATCATGGTGCCCACCAGCACGAAATGAGACCGTTTTATGGTAGAAGTTGACATAGTTATCCCTCTTTTCGATTGTTCTTCGTATATTCTACAACAATTCGGAAAAAACTGCAATGCAGGGAACGAATGAATCTTTTCCGAGAGCCTCATCAGGAAGCTTTTGTGTTTCCGGTAAAACCGGCCCATAAAAATCACAGGCCCATTGCAAACGCAACAGGCCTGTGATTCACGATTTCAATTATACATCCTGCCGAAACAGCTCCCGGATCAGGTTATTCTCCCGGGTCAGATCCGTGAGGATACAGGCGCAGTAACCGGGCTGAGGCTGGAAGCATTTGAGCTGCATATACTGGCCCGAACCCTCCAGGGCATCCTCGATCACACGGCTGCTGCCGTGGATCGCCACGTCGGCAAAAATCGCCATCCATTTGGGGCTGCCCACATTGGGAATGGATGTGACAGTCTGGTTCAGAATATCCTGGGGATTGACGGCCTCCAGACGGGCCATTTCCCGGTTGCAATACCGCACCAGGAAGTCCATGCCGCCCTTGCCGTAGACCAGCTCCATTACCAGCATAGGCATGGGCATCTGATCCAGCCATGTGCCCAGGGTGGCGGTGGGGCACTGAACATGGGTGATTTCTGTGTGGGCAGGTTTCTTCTTTGTTGGTTTGGGAGCCCGGTCAGACCGTACCCGACGACGGAACTGGGTTCCATCGGTCATGGTGATGACTCCATCCTTTTCGTCCTGAACATAGCGCTTAGACACCACGATCCCACGGTTGATATTGGAAAACGTGTCCTGTGGCAAAAGGGCATAAACATCCTTTAGGCTCCGATTGGTGCGCAGGGCGCTGCCGTCGCTTTTGGTGATCTTTGTCTTTCTGCCTTCCACTGTGATATATGCAATATCATTAACCGGGACCTGTGCTTTGCGGTAGTCCACCTGAACGGTCAAGGTTTCGGACATGGCGTTGCACTTCCCTTCGGTAATAGTCTATTTGATTGTAACAGACGTGAAATTTTATGTCAACCGGTGAACTTGATTTTGTGCGGTTTGACAATTTTTTCGAAAAAATTAAAAATAAAATGAAATTATAGAACTTATTTCGTAAATATTGTGCAAAATTATTCAAAAAATTAAAAAATTCGGACACCAGAATTTTCGGTGTCCGAATGTGTAAATTTTGGATTATGTTTTATGACTTACTCTGCGGGAGCAAGGTTCGTAATGCAGTATGCGAAATAATTATGGACAGCGGAATCCGGGGCTGTGGCTTTCAGCGTCACGGTGTATGTGCCGAGGCTTTCGCCGTTCTGAAACAGGGTGGCTTCTTCGGTGACGGTGTCCGTTTCTGCACCTATGCGGTTTGTGGTCATTTCCAGAACCAGGTTTCCCTGGTCCAGCATGTTGATAAGATAGCCTCCGTCTTCAGCCATGGAAATCAGAGGATCCTCCTCGGTAACAGAGGGCATAGTGCCGTCAAAATCAGCGTTCAGTGCGGCAGCAAAGATGGGAGCAGCCTCCTGAGACACCTTGCCGAAGTCCCCTTCCATGGTGATAAGGTCTGTGTCAGTGCCGATCTGTCCAATGAGATAGCCCACGGACCGCCAGAGATACATGGAATCCTCGGGGGTGTATTCCAGCATGTCAAGGGCGTCGCAGATAATGACAGCAGTGACTGCCTGTTCCGTGAAGTCCCGGACATCTGCGGTTTTCTGCGCGGTGGTATCCTGAATGGACACGTCGGCTTTTTCTGTGGTAAGTTCCGGTTCCGTTGCGGAGCCGGGCAAAGCGGTGGTCTGGGCTTCCTGGATGGGAGCATCCACCAGGGACATATTTCCAAAGGCTTCCTGGGTGGTTTCGGAAATGCTGGATTCCGGTGTGCTGACGGTCTCATTGCCGCAGCCTGCCAGAGAGAAAAGCAAAATCAGACATAGAAGCCCGGATAGAATTCGGAATTTCATAATGTTCACGTCACCTCGTTTGGTTTGATAGAGGCAGTATAACACAGAGACATGAAAGAATTGTGAACACATTGCTGTTTTTCTCGCCACTGTGCATGAAAAAACCACCCGGAAGCATATATTTTCAGCGAAAAGCCGATTGACCGCAACCTAAGATTGCAGTATAATGAGAAAAGAACGGCCAGGCGCTGTGAGAGTTTCCCCTCACGGCGCCAAAGTTCTTTCAAGAGATATTTCCTCCCTGTGGGAGAGCGGATAAAGGAGTAGATTCTATGGCAGCTAACACCAAAGATATCTATGGTTCCATGGTATTTAATGAGCATGTAATGAAGGAGCGTCTTCCCAGCGCCACCTATAAGAGCCTGAAGGCCACCATGAACGAAGGTGAGCCTCTGGATCTGGATGTGGCAAACGTGGTGGCCAGCGTTATGAAGGACTGGGCCATTGAAAAGGGCGCCACCCATTATACCCACTGGTTCCAGCCCCTGACGGGCATCACCTCGGAGAAGCATGACAGCTTTGTATCCCCCAATGGTGACGGCACCACCATTATGGAGTTTAAGGGCAAGGAGCTGATCAAAGGCGAGCCTGACGCGTCTTCCTTCCCCTCCGGCGGCCTTCGTGCCACCTGTGAGGCCCGGGGCTATACCACCTGGGATCCCACCAGCTATGCATTTGTGAAGGATGGTGTGCTGTGTATTCCCACCGCCTTCTGTTCCTATACCAGTGAGGCGCTGGACAAAAAGACCCCGCTGCTCCGTTCCATGAAGACCATTTCCCACGAGGCCTGCCGTGTGCTGCGGCTCTTCGGGAAAAATGTCAATCAAGTGACGGCTACGGTGGGGCCGGAGCAGGAATATTTCCTGATCCGTCAGGAGGACTATGCCCGCCGTGAGGACCTGATCCTGACGGGCCGTACTCTGTTCGGCCATTCCGCCGCCAAGGGCCAGGAGCTGGAAGAGCATTACTTCGGTGCCCTGCGAACCCAGGTTTCCGAATTTATGAAGGATTTGGACGACGAGCTCTGGAAGTTGGGGGTTCCCGCCAAGACCCGCCATAACGAGGCAGCTCCCGCACAGCACGAGCTGGCCCCCATTTTTGACACCACCAACCGGGCTGTGGATCACAACCTGCTGTCCATGGAGATCATGAAGAAGGTGGCAGAACGTCATGGGCTGGTGTGCCTGCTTCACGAAAAGCCCTTTGAAGGGGTCAACGGCTCCGGCAAGCACAACAACTGGTCCCTGTCTGCCGGCAGCGAAAACCTTTTGGATCCCGGCGATACGCCCATGGATAACCTACAGTTCCTGACCTTCCTGACGGCTGTGATCAAGGCCGTGGATGATTATCAGGATCTGCTGCGGGCTTCCGTGGCATCTCCCGGCAACGATCATCGTCTGGGCGGCAACGAAGCGCCTCCTGCCATCATCTCCATCTTTGTGGGGGATGAGCTCTATGAGATTTTGGCCTCCATTGCCAACAACTGCCACTATGAGGCGCCCTGTGAGACCAAAATCGACCTGGGCGTAGATGTGCTTCCGGTATTCCCCAAGGACAACTCCGACCGAAATCGCACCTCTCCCTTTGCCTTTACCGGCAATAAATTTGAATTCCGTATGCCTGGTTCTTCCATGAACGTGGCAGATGCCAATACCATTCTCAATACCGCCGTGGCCCAGGTGCTTCGGGACTTCGCGGATGAAATGGAGGGCAAAGAGGACTTCACCGCTGCAGCCGCGGCTTGGGTCAAGAAGACCATTAAGGAGCATCAGCGGATTCTCTTCAACGGAGACGGCTACTCCCAGGAGTGGGAGGAAGAAGCAGCCCGCAGAGGCCTCAGTAATATGAAGAATACCGTGGAGGCGCTGCCCTGCATGGTATCGGAGAAGAACCTCAAGCTGATGAGCGAGATGAATGTGCTGTCTCCCATGGAGATGCAGAGCCGCTATGAGGTGGAGCTGGAGCATTACTCCAAGATCATCAACATCGAGGCCCTGACCACTCTGGGTATGGCCCGTCGGCAGCTGATCCCTGCGGCCCTGAGTTTCATGTCCTCGGTGGCAGAAACCGCAGCAAAGAAGAAGGCTGTCAGCGAAAAGATCAGCATCAAGACGGAAGAACAGATCCTGACCTATGTGTCCCGGGATGCCGACGCCATGTGTGAGGCCTGCGACAGGTTGGAGGAAGCCATGAACAAGGTGGACACCATCAGCGGTTCCTACGAGCTTGCTTCTTACTACTGCAATACCATCGTTCCCGCAATGGATGAGGTTCGGGCGGCTGCAGACCACTGCGAGATCATCGTTGGCAAGGAATATTGGCCTCTGCCCAACTATTCCGAAATGCTGTTTTACATCTGATATATAAAGCGCCCGAAATCCAGGATTTTGGGCGCTTTTGTAACAAAATCACAGTAAAAATTATGGCCTGTGGTATAATAAAGGCAAATAATAAGGAGGATATGGGATATGTATGACGTTTGTGTAATCGGCGGTGGCCCTGCTGGAATGACTGCGGCACTTTACAGCCTGCGGGCCGGGCGGAAAACCATGATTTTTGAGGAGAAGATGTTTGGCGGACAGATGGCGGAGACCTCTGTGATTGAAAATATGCCCGGGTCTCCCGATGCGGAGGGCTGGGAGCTGGCCATGCGGTTTTCTCAGCAGGTGGAGGCCATGAATCCAGAGACCTGCTACGAAAAGGTGACAAAGCTGAATCCGCAGGAGGGCTTTATTGAAATTTGCACGGAAAACAGTTGCTATCAGGCAAAGAAAATCATCCTTGCCATGGGCGTCAAGCGGCGGAAGCTGAACGTGCCGGGAGAGGAAAAGTATTCCGGTCGGGGCGTGGGCTGGTGTGCCGTCTGCGACGGAGCCTTTTTCCGGGGACAGACCGTAGCCGTGGTTGGCGGTGGCAACACCGCCCTGGAGGACGCCCTGTATCTCTCCGCAATCTGTGAGAAAGTGTATCTGGTGGTGCGGAAAGATGGGTTCCGGGGGCAGGAAGTGCTTCAGGACCGGGTTCGTCAGCAGGAGAACATCGAGATCCTGTTTGAGTCCAACGTGGTGGAGATCCGGGGCGAGAACAAGGTGAATGCCATTGTGGTGAGTGAAAAGGGCACGGAGCGCACTCTGGCGGTCAGCGGCGTGTTTGTGGCCATTGGCCTCAGCCCAGAAAAGGCCCTGTATGAGGGCGTGGTGGAGACCGATGCTTCCGGCTATATCGTAGCTGGGGAGGATTGCCGTACCTCTGTTCCTGGAATTTTTGCAGCCGGCGATGTTCGTACCAAGGAGATTCGTCAGATCGTGACAGCCCTTGCCGACGGTGCTGTGGCAGCAGAGCTGGCAGGCAGAGAGCTACAGCTTAATCAGTAATTGAAGAAATACAGCCGCCCCGGAATGCCTTGATTCATTCCGGGGCGGAGTTTATTCGACATAAGTACCGCCAAGGGGGGCACCTGGGGGAAGCTGCTTCAAACGCAACAGGCTTTCGGCGCGATCGTACTGTGGACGGCGGCTTGAGGGCAAGCCGCCCTACAGGTATGCATAGCCGGATGGCTTGGCGTAGGGCGGGCTGACCTCAGCCCGCCGGAAGGAAAAGCTCGATAAACGGAAATTTTTCGGCGAAAACGCACCGGAGCGCACAACCAAATGGCTACAGAATGCCGTCTGTTCTCGTCATTGTCTTTCTTTGAAAATCTGATACAATGTGGATGTGGCCACAGAAAAGCTTTCAAGGAGGAAGTTACCATGACCATAGGCGAAAAAATCAAAGTCCTGCGGCAGGGGAATCATCTGACCCAGGAAAAATTGGCACGGCAGCTTGGCGTTTCGGCACAGGCAGTGTCGAAATGGGAGCAGAATGTGACGGCGCCGGATATATCTCTTCTGGCAGACATTGCCGCATGTTTTCATATTACCACGGATGAACTGTTGGGGGCCGGCAAATACAAACAACAATCCGGATATGGTTCCTACCGGGCAAGACTTTCGGCAATTTATGAGGAGGGCGGAACAGAGGAAGATTTTCAAAAAGCTATTTCTGCCTACAATGATGTGCTTTTGTGTGGCGAAGCTGCCACAGAGGACTATATGATGTATGGGTATCTATACAATGTTCGGGCACGGAGAGATCTGGATATGGCCCTGAAGTATTATGAAAAGGCGTTGGAAAACGGAGAAAAACGTCGAGATCATTACTGGTTCCAGACCCATCAGCAAATTTCTTTGCTCTATAGCATGACAGGTCAGGCGGATGAAGCGGTAGACCGCTGGAAAGCGTGGTTGGAACAGGAGCCGGAAAATGTGGAGGCCTATATGGCGGTAATTTGGGCGCTGCTCTATGCACGTCGGGCAGAGGAGGCCTTACCCTACATGTATAAAGCGGAGCAGCTTGCCCCGGATAACCCGTCTGTTCTGATTGCCATTGGTGATATTTTGGGTGGATTTCAAGGCCTTGAACGGTATGAAGAAGCTATAGCATACTGGGACAGGGCGATTTTGCTCAATGATGACTATGTTGATGGACGGTTCTCCAAGGCATATGCCTATGAACAGGTGGGACAGTATGAAAAGGCAATTGAGGAGTACCGGGGAATTTGTAAGTGGCTGGGGGAGAAGGGGTATGATATTGGAGTAGAGACCCGGGAGCCTGAGGAAAAGATTCGGGAGCTGACAGAAAAACTCAGGGGCGCAGCTATGGGAAGAACTACACCGTGAAAAAGTAAAACCGGGACGCATCTGCGTCCCGGTAAAATTTTTATCCCTGTTTGGATTTGCCCAGGTAAAGCTCCTTGACCCGCTCGTTGGCGAGAAGCTCCTGACCGGGGCCTTCCAGAGAGATGTGGCCCGTCTCCATGACATAGCCATAGTTGGCGGTTTTCAGGGCCATGTTGGCGTTCTGCTCAATGAGAAGAACGGTGGTGCCCTGCTTGTTGATCTCTCGGATGATCTCAAAGATGCCCTGAACAATGATGGGAGCCAGACCCAGAGAGGGTTCATCCATCATAATGATCTTCGGCTTGGACATGAGGGCACGACCAACGGCCAGCATCTGCTGCTCACCGCCAGAGAGGGTACCGGCTATCTGCTTGTAACGTTCCTTCAGGCGGGGGAACAGGTCATAGACATGGTCGATGTCGTCCTTCAGGTTATCCTTGCGGAGATAGGCGCCGATTTTCAGGTTCTCAAGAACGGTCATGTCGGGAAATACCTTACGGCCCTCAGGAACCAGGGTGATGCCCTTTTTCACAATGTCCGTGGTGTCCTGACCCAGCAGCTCTTCCCCGTCCAGGGTGATGGAGCCACTCTTGGCCTTGACCAGACCGACGATGGAACGAAGGGTGGTGGACTTGCCGGCGCCGTTGGCGCCTACCAGGGTGACGATGGAACCGTCGGGGACTTCCAGAGAAACGCCCTTGACGGCCTCGATGCCGCCGTAGTTTACTACAAGATTTTCAATTTTAAGCATCGGTGTCCACCCCCAAATAAGCGTCGATGACACGCTGGTTGCTCTGAATTTCAGTGGGATTGCCGGAAGCGATGAGCTTGCCGAAGTCCAGTACATAAATGCGGTCGGAAATCTGCATGACCAGATCCATGTGGTGCTCAATCATAAAAATGGTGAGATCGTACTTGTCACGGATCTCCTTGATGAAGTCCGTCAGTTCCTGGGTCTCCTGGGGGTTCATGCCTGCCGCAGGTTCGTCCAGAAGCAGCAGCTTGGGATCGGTGGCAAGGGCACGGGCGATCTCCAGGCGGCGCTGAATGCCGTAGGGCAGGGAACTGGCAATTTCATCTTTCAGATGCAGCAGATTCTGCTCTACCAGCAGGGCTTCGGTCTCCTCACGCATCCGCTTTTCCTCCTTGTGGCTCAGCCGCAGGGTGGAGGAGAAGACGTTGTGCTTGGCACGCATGTGCTTTGCGATCAGTACGTTGTCAAATACGGTAAGGTTGGAGAACAGACGAATGTTCTGGAAGGTACGGGCGATGCCCAGTTTGGTGATTTTATCCGGGGTAGGGCTGATGATCTGCTTATACATGTCGGCATTTTCGCCGAAATACTGCTTCTTCATCTTGCCCTGGGGATGGTTCTCAACCATGGGGGTGCCCATGAAGGATACCAGACCGTTGGTGGGCTCGTAGACGCCGGTGATGCAGTTGAAGGCGGTGGTCTTACCAGCACCGTTGGGGCCGATGAGGGCCACGATCTCACCCTTATTTACATCCAGAGACAGGTTATTCACTGCCACGACGCCGCCGAACTGCATGGTGACGTTTTCAACATGAAGGATATTCTCGCTCATTTCGCCACCTCCTCAGCAATTTCTTTGGCTCGTTTTTTAAAGAGATCCGGTAGCTCTCTGGTGCCCATGAGACCGGTGCTGAAGAACAGCACGATAATCATAATGATGATGGAGAATACCACCATACGGAAGCCGCTGCGGAGCAGAGGTACCTTGGTCTGACCGCTGGCAGCGAAGTATATGACCCATCCAAGGGCTGCGGCACAAACACCTGCGCCCACGCCGTAACGGAACCGGCCCTTATCCTTGGGCTTCACCAGACGGTATACCATCATAGCCAGCAGTGCCACAAAGATCACAGCCAGAACAATGATGAAGGTCATGCGGCCCTGGGGCTGAAGGATGGTCTCCTGGTCCAGGAAGCGGAGCCACCATTCGGAGCAGGCAATATACAGGAAGGAGGCGATGACGGAGCCGGAAATGGAGCCAATGCCGCCGATGACCACGATCAGCAGGATCTCATAGGTCATGGCAGACTTGAAGATGGCTGCCTGGGCGGAGGTCTGATACATAGCCAGCAGTGCGCCGCCGATTCCAGCGAAGAAGGAAGAAATGCAGAAGGACAGCATCTTGTGGCGGGCCAGGTTGATGCCCATGGCCTCCGCAGCGATCTCGTCCTCGCGGATGGCCTTAAAGGCGCGACCGTAAGAGGAATTGATCAGCAGCAGGATCAAAGCGATGCAGATGCCCACCACGATGAAATAGGCCAGGGTGGACTGGAATACGGGGAATTTCCGCAGCAGGTTGGAGCCGTTGGTGATGGGACCCAGTGCGTCCCACTGGAAAATCGCACGGATGATCTCAGCAAAGCCCAGGGTGGCGATTGCCAGATAGTCGCTCTTGAGGCGCAGGACAGGCAGACCAATCAGGAATGCAAAGGCTGCTGCCACAAGTCCGGCCAGGATCAGTGCCACAGGAACGGGCAGGGAGAACTGAACAAGACCGCCATCGTAATACTGATAGACGGAGGCACGGTCAGCCACAGGGATGGTAAAGATACCATAGGCGTAAGCACCCAGCAGCATGAAGCCTGCCTGACCGAGGGAGAACAGGCCGGTAAAGCCGTTGAGCAGGTTCATGGAGACTGCAATCAGGGCGTAGATGGAGCCTTTTTTCAGTACGGTGAACAGCATGGCCCAGGAAGCGGGAGCCATCTTTTCGCCGATGCCTACAAACAGATAGACTGCCAGGATGATGACGGCAGTAATGAGCTTGCCGCGTTTGTTTTCCATAGCTTTCAGCATAATTACCACCTCAAACTTTCTCGGTGGCCTTCTCACCGAACAGACCGGTGGGCTTGACGACCAGAATGATGATCAGAATGGCGAAGGTGACTGCGTCGGAGAAGGTAGCCAGACCCAGATTCAGGTGGATGCCTGCCACAGAGAGCATGGTCTCCAGACCTTTGACCAGGTTTTCACAGATGCCGATGATAAACGCACCGATGACAGCACCAGGAATGGAGCCGATGCCGCCAAATACCGCGGCGACGAAGGCCTTTAGACCAGGCATGGAACCGGAGGTGTATGTAACGCCGGTGTAGTTGGAGAAGTACAGCACGGAACCGATGGCAGCTAGGAAGGAGCCAATGACAAAGGTGGCACTGATGACGGTATTGATCTTGATCCCCATAAGCTGTGCGGTGTCATAGTCTTTGGCTACGGCCCGCATAGCCATACCAACCTTGGTGTGGTTGATCAGCATGACCAGAGCCACCACCAGAATAATGACCAGCACAGGGGTTACCAAGGTGACCACCTTGGTGCTTGCGGGGCCGATGCTGACGGTTTCAGAGATGAAGGGGATGGTGGGATACTGCTGGGAAAGACCGCCGGTGATATAGGCAGCCAGATTCTGCAGCAGGTAGCTGACGCCGATGGCAGAGATCATAATGGACATACGGGGAGCCGAACGCAGGGGCTTGTAGGCCACACGCTCAATGGCAAAGCCGATGATTACGGTCAGTACCAGCATCAGGGGCATGGCAACATACCAGGGCAGGACGGTGGACATATAGACCATCATGACGCCTGCGACCATAAATACATCGCCGTGGGCAAAGTTGATAAGACGCAGGATACCATAGACCATGGTATAGCCTATGGCGATCAGTGCATATTGGCCTCCAACGGAAATACCCGACAGAAGATAGGGAAGCACAACACTCATGGATAAACCTCCTAAAATGTGATTTGAGCTGTCTCGAAAGACACCAAGAGCCGGTTTCTTTCGAGGCAGCCCAAATGAAAAATAAGGGGAACGCTGCCCCGGGGAGACCCGGAGACCCCGAAGGGTCTCCGGTGTTTCAGTGTTTGGATTATTCTACGCTCTGCTCACGAACCAGGGACCAGGTTGCGTCCTCGGTGCTGCAGGTGGTGATGAATGCGGTGTCACGCTTTGCGTCGCCGATCTCATCGAAAGCGATCGCGCCGGTAACGCCGGTGTAGCTGACGGAGGGAAGTGCAGCCTGAACAGCAGCGGCATCGGTGGAACCGGCAGCCTTCAGAGCCTCGAGAGCCACATAGTAAGCGTCATAGCCCAGTGCGGAAACGGAAGCCAACTGATCGTTGCCGCCGTTGTTGGTAAGGGCGGTGGAATCGGAGTTCAGCCAACCCTTGAAGCCCTCGTCAAATGCGGGGGAAGCGCCTTCCTGATAGAAGGTGGTAACATAGATGTCCAGGCTGGTGCCAACAGCAGCAGCGGAGACAACGTTGGAATACCAGGTGTCGGATGCCAGGATGGGCATGTTCAGACCCTGAGAATCAGCCTGCTTGATGATGTTTGCTGCAGCCTCGATGGAAACGGGAGCGAAGAAGATGTCGCAGCCCTGGCTGGTAGCGTTGGTGATGTAAGAGGTGAAGTCAGAGTTGCCCTCGGGGAAGGTCTCGTAAACGACGGTGCCGCCCAGAGCCTCGAAAGCTTCCATGAAGTAGTTGCAAACGCCGACGGAGTAGTCGTCGCCCAGCTTAGCCAGGCAGTAAGCCTTGGTGCCGGCCAGATCGCCGTGAGCGAAGTTTGCAAGAACGGTGCCCTGGAAGGGATCCAGGAAGCAGATGCGGAAGTAGTGATCGTTGCCCTCAGTGACCTGGGGGTTGGTGCAGGAGACGCCGATGGCGGGAACGCCGCCGTTCTTGAAGACGTCAGAAGCTGCGATGGAAACGCCGGAACCGTAGGAACCCAGCACCACGGAAACGCCGGAGGAAACCAGCTGCTGTGCTGCGGAGGGAGCCTTCTCGGTGGAGGAAGCGTTGTCAACGATCTCGAGCTCTACGGTGTAGGTAACGCCGCCGATTTCCACGGTGGGAGTTTCCTTGTTGGCATACTGCATGCCCAGGATCTCCTGCTTGCCGCCGGCGCCGTTGTCACCGGTGGAGGGCTCAAACACGCCGATCTTTACGACGTTGTCGCCGGAAGCGGCAGCGGTGGAGGCAGCAGCCTCGGAAGCAGCGGTCTCGGCAGATGCGGTTGCAGCGTCGCTGCCGCAGCCTGCAAACATGCACATGACCATAGCAATGGTCAGAAGCATTGCGAGCAATCTTTTGGAAGTTTTCATCTTTCTTACTCCTCACTATATTGGATTTTCGCCCACAAAGGCGAATGAAAGGATACAGTCATTATACGCATGCGACTTGCAAAAATCAACTGTTTTTTTCCGCAGAACCGGAGTTTTTTCGAATATTTTTGCATCCTAGAAAAAGTGAACTTGCATGTTTTTTGGACAAAGACAAAAATGCGAACAAATGTCTCTGGTGTGCGTACACCTAAAATGTGAAGAATTTTTTGCAGCTCTTTATGCAAATAAAGTATTTTTTACAGCGATTTATGGTGTAAAACCGTCACAATTTGTGATATAATCAATTCAACTTTTTCAATAGGGAGTAAAGGAGTAAAAGTATGCTGCAAACAATTGAAATGATCAATGATGTAGTAAATAATTTTGTCTGGGGCGTCCCGGCAATGATCTGCATCATCGGCGTAGGTATTTGGCTAAGCTGCCGGACCGGATTTATTCAGTTCCGTAAATTTGGTCGTGCCATGAAGGAAACCATTGGTCGTATGTTCAAGAAGGAAAATGCGGGCGACGGATCTGTGACCCCCTTCCAGGCGGTGTGTACAGCCCTTTCCGCCACGGTGGGTACCGGCAACATTGCCGGTGTGGCAGGTGCCATTGCTCTGGGCGGCCCCGGTGCGGTGTTCTGGATGTGGATCAGTGCCCTTTTGGGTATGTGTACCAAGTTTGCGGAAGTGACTCTGGCTGTTAATTTCCGTGAGCGCAACACCGAAGGCGACTGGGTAGGCGGCCCCATGTACTACATTAAAAACGGCCTCAGCAAGAAGTGGCATTTCCTTGCCTATCTCTACGCCGCGCTGGGTGTTCTGACCGTGTTCGGCACCGGCAATGCCACTCAGGTCAACACCATCACCACCTCCATCAACACAGCATTGCAGAGCTTCGGCTTGCTTTCCCAGGATTCCGTGTTTGGCGTCAATCTGGTACTGGGTATCTTTATCGCCATCATGGTTGCCATGGTACTGCTGGGCGGCGTCAAGCGTATCGGCAAGGTTACAGAGAAGCTGGTTCCCTTTATGGCTGTGCTGTATGTGGTCCTTGGCGTAGGCGTTATCATCCTCAATGTTTCTGAGATCCCTGCTGTGTTCAAGAGCATTTTCGCCGGTGCGTTCACCCCCGCAGGCTTTACCGGCGGCGTGGTGGGCAGCATGTTCATCAGCATGCGCCGGGGCGTTTCCCGTGGTATTTTCTCCAATGAGGCAGGTCTTGGTACCGGCTCCATTGCCCATGCTGCTTCCGATACCAAGTCTCCGGTGACTCAGGGCTATTTCGGCATCTTTGAAGTTTTCTGCGATACCATTATTATATGCACACTGACTGCGCTGACGATCCTGCTGGGTGCGCCTGCAATCAACTACGGCGTCACCGCCGGTGCAGAGCTGACCATCAGCGGCTTTGTTGCTACATATGGTAACTGGGTCACCATCTTCACCGCTGTGGCAATGTGCTGCTTCGCATTCTCCACCATTATCGGCTGGGGTCTCTACGGTACCAGATGCCTGGAGTTCATCGTGGGAAGCAAGGCCAATAAGGCGTTTATGATCGTTTATTCCCTTGTGGCAATTCTGGGTGCCACTGCGGATCTGGGTCTGCTGTGGGGCATTGCGGATACCTGCAACGGCCTGATGGCAATTCCTAACCTGATTGCCCTGTTCCTGCTCAGTGGAACTGTGGTGAAACTGGTAAAAGAACACAAAGAAGAAAAACGGTAAATGAAAAAATCCCTGCTCCGTCCACCGCGGAGCAGGGATTTTTTATCCGATCAGAGCGATTCCTAGGGAAACCAGCGGTAGGGTGATGAGGGAGGCCATGGTGGTCAGCATGACAGCACAGAGGGCATATTCTCCGTCGGAGCCGTTGTTTTTCGACAGCATAGGCACCGTGGAGATGGCTGGCAGGGCAGTCAGGAAAGTGACCGTTCCGGCCATGTCGGCGGGAACACCGCACAGATGCATGAAAAAGAAGAACACCAGAGGCAGGATCAGCATTTTGAGCAGGATCTCCGCATACAGCTCGTAGCAGCGGAGGACCTGTCGTACATCCGTCATGCACAGCATACCGCCTACATAGATGAGAGACAGTGGCATGCTGGCGGAGCCCAGCTTGCTGAGGGCGGAGGTCACCACGTTGGGAAGGTGTATCCCCAGAAGTACCAGTACAGTGCCCAGCAGGATGGCTACCAGAGCGGGACTCAGAAGATTTTTCAGCCCCTTCAGGGAAAGCTTTTCCTTTTCCTGATCCGCAGGCTTGGTGAGGCTGACGCCGTAGGTCCAGAACAGGCACTGATCCAGAATGGTAAACAGGGAGATGTAAATCAGGGCTGTGTCGGGATACAGCTCCACCACCAGGGGAATGCCCATAAAGCCCACATTGCCGAAGGTGGCAACTGCCCGAAATACCTTCTGTCGGTTCCCTTGCAGATGGAAAACCTTCACCAGAAGCTTGCTGAGGAAGAACAGCAAAAGATACATTACAACTGTGAGGGGGATCATCAGCAGACTGGAAAACAGCCCTTCCCGGGTGGAACCCTCCACGGTGTTGATAAAGATATAGGCCGGCAGGGCTACCCGCATGACCAGCTTGGATACGCTGACCAGGGAACGGTCATCCAGTATGCCGCATTTCACGGTGATGATGCCTACAAGAATTAAAATTAGAAAAATGCCGATCTGTGTCAGCACAATAAAAAATTGATCCATAATGCCTCCGAAAAATTCGCATTTGCGCCTTTTGACGCAAATGCGATACTTTTCTTTTATGATAACTCGGGAATTTCCCCATGTCAACGGCAGGTTATTCCTTTCTCAAGGGGAAATCCATCAGTATTTTTGCCCGGTTATAGAGGCTGACCTGGGAGCCGCTGGAGTCTACATCCACGGCAATGATCTGGCCCTCCGGCAGCTTTCGGTTCAGAATGGGATAAAAGCCCTTGCCGCAGACATGTCCCGGCAGACAGCCAAAGGGATGGATGGCCAGTACCTTGGGGCAGCCGTGCTTCACCATGCCCACGGCCTCGGTGCCTAGCAGCCAGCCGTCTCCTACAGTAACCCCAAAGCTGACGTAGTCCGCGGCCTCATGCTTCATGGTCACAAAATTCCGGGTGCAGTAAAAATCATGCTCCTCCAGGGCGGCAATCATTGCTTTTTGCAGATGCAGCAAAGCTTTGCCCACTAGGGCATAGAGCTTTTCCATAATGGGGTTGTCCTCTGGGCAATGGGAGTCGATGTAATAAAGAACGTACCAGGAAAGGCCGCCGGTGTAGCTTTCGCAGCCGGACTGCTCCAGAAACTCCACAATGCTCCAGTTGCCCAGGTGGCAGTATTTCGTATATATATCTCCCAGGAGGCCGATACGCTGCTTTTTCTCCCCGGTCAGGGGGATGGCGGAAAAATCGGCAGCGATTTCTTTGAAGTTCCGCTTTAAGTGCCCGATGGTCAGGTGTTTTCCGGTTTTTAGGTCATTTCCCAGACGGTCAAACCACTTTTTTCGGCAGTTCTCCACGGCGCCGGACTCCTGTTCATAGGGGCGAAGCTGATTGGCCAGGATCATCAGCATGTCGCCATAGAACATGGCGAACAGGGCACGATGGACCATGCTGAGACGAATGGGCACACAATTGCCCTTTTCCAGCCCCCTAAGATTCATGGACAGCACCCGAACCTGGGGGAATCCGGCGGCTTTCACAGCTTTCCGAAGGGCACTGATGTAGTTGGAGCCCCGGCAGGAATCGCCCACGGTGGGCATCAGCAGGCAGGTCCGATCCAGGGGATACGCTCCGGACTGGAGAGCGGCGATCATCTGCCCTACATTCAAAATGCAGGGATAGCACATGTCATTGTTGACGTATTTCAGCCCCAGATCTACGATGCCGTCCTCATTTTCCAGAATAACGGGACGAAAATCTTTGGAATACAGGGCATATTTCAGCAAAGGGAAATGGTCGTCCAGCATGGCGGGTACCAAGAGAACATATTTTTCCCGATCCTGGTCCTCGTGAATGTGATACATGCGTACGACCCCCTTTCTATGACCAATATACCCCTTCCCCGGTAGACTGTCAACCACTGAGGTACTTTACATTGTGGCATCGTCTGTGCTAAAATCAATATATCCATGCGAAAGGAGTCGCAGCATGAATTTGTTTGATATTTTAGGTCCGGTGATGGTGGGGCCCTCCAGTTCCCACACTGCCGGAGCCGTGAAGATAGGCTATGTGGCCAGAAAGTTGTTGGGAGAAAAGGTCAAAAAAGCGGAGATCTTGCTCTATGGTTCCTTCCTGGCTACCGGCAAGGGCCACGGCACCCAGCTTGCACTGGTGGCGGGACTTCTTGGGATGCAGCCCGATGACCGCCGGATCCCCCACAGCTTTGAGATCGCCGAAGAGGCCGGGATGGAATTTGTGTTGGGTGAGGCGGATTTGAAGGATGCCCACCCCAATTCTGTGCTGCTGAAGCTCACCGGCTTCGGCGGAAAGTATATGGAAGTGGTGGGAGAATCCATCGGCGGCAGCCGCATCAGTATTGCATCCATTGACGGGATGGCGGCGGGCTTTTCCGGGGAAAAACCCACCCTGATGGTTCATAATCAGGACCGACCCGGTTATGTGGCGGAGGTCAGCGGCGTCCTGTCTGCAAAAAAGGTGAACATTGCCACCATGCAGCTTGGTCGCGTGTCCCGGGGCGGCAGTGCCCTGATGGTTATTGAGTGTGACGACGAGGTGCCCCAGTCCGTGATCGACTGGCTGAAAAATCTTGAGGGCATCGACCGGGTGACCTACTACAGTCTGAAGGAGGAAGAAGCATGAGTTTTTCCACCCTTGCGGAGATCGTGGCGCTGTCCCAGTGGCAGGAGAAGCCCTTTTGGCAGGTGATCCAGGAGGATGATTGCCGGGAGCGGGATGTGACCCCGGAGGATTCCTTTGAGACCATGCGGGGCATGTACCGGGCTATGAAGGCTGCGGACCGGGAATATGACCCCACGTTAAAATCCCCCAGCGGTATGGCGGGGGGAGATGGAGAAAAGCTGACCCAATACGCAAAAAGAGAAAGCCGCCTTCTGGGGGACTATCTCACTGCGGTTATGGAAAAAGCGGTAAAAATGGCGGAGTCCAACGCCTGCATGAAGCGCATTGTGGCAGCGCCCACGGCTGGCTCCTGCGGTGTGATCCCCGCGGTGCTGCTGAGTTACGAGCAGGTCCGGGAAGTGACGGAGGACGAAATGGTGGAGGCATTGTTTGTCTCTGCGGGAATCGGCACGGTCATTGCGGCATCTGCCAGCATTGCCGGGGCGGAAGGTGGCTGTCAGGCGGAGATCGGTGCGGCATCCTCCATGGCAGCCGGTGCCCTGGCCTATCTGGAGGGCGGCGGCTCGGAGGAGATCACCCACGCAGCGGCACTGGCTATGAAGAGTCTGCTGGGGCTGACCTGTGACCCGGTGGCGGGACTGGTGGAGGTGCCCTGCATCAAACGGAATGCCTCCGGTGCGGTCAACGCCGTGGTAGCTTCTCAGATGGCTATGGCGGGGGTACGCAGTGCCGTGACCCCGGACGAGGTCATTGATTCCATGCGCCGCATTGGAAAGCTGCTGCCGACCTGCCTGCGGGAGACCAGCCAGGAGGGCCTTGCCATTACCCCCTCGGCACAGAAAATCGTGAATAAGCTGAGAGCTTGATTTTAGATTGAGAAAGCTCCCTGTCGCTTTAATTGCGGCAGGGAGCTTATCGTTATTTAGTCAGCACTTTCTTTTGCCAGCTTCGTTTTCCGCACTCTGGACACCTCATATATCTGGTTCTACCCAAGTGCATGGCCAGATTTGTCTGCCAGTAAGTTGGCACATATTTGTGCTGGCAGTTCTGGCATTCATAGTATCCGGCTTTTTGCTCGATCCCCACTGCTATAAATGCAACGGCGACGATCATTACCAGAGCAAACACAATAAGGAAAATCCTGAGCCACACCGACATCTCGACATATGCGGCTACGGCACACATAACCAGTCCTGCTATAGTTGCCGGAGCTCCGATCCAGTATTCCGTCTGAAGCATCTGCCTGTTCTTTTCTTCAACCTCTCGCCTCATTGCCAGAAGGTTTTCTTCTGCCCGTTTGTCATATGCTTCTGCCATAATTCTTTCGCCCGACAGGAGTTCATTGACGTTTATTTTCAGAAGATCACACAGTTCCAGCATGATTCCGGAATCCGGCATGGATTTTCCGGTTTCCCATTTTGATACTGCCCGGTCGCTGATTCCCAGCTTTTCAGCAAGGATTGCCTGCGTCATGCCCTGTTCCTTTCGGCATGACGCAATTAATTTACCGATTTTGATTTGATCCATATCGGGCACCTCCTTTCAACCGCAGTATAGCGTATTGGCATGAATATGAACAGGTACTGCCGGTTGAATGTCCGCATAAATTCAGAAAATGTCCTTCTCAACTACCGGTTGGGGCAGACAACAGAAGAAAATCGCATTCAAAACAGCTCGTCCAGCAGCAGATAGTATCTGATTTTCTCCCAATCCGGCTCAATGCCCAGCTTTTCAAAAAGCTGCTCCGGTTGAAAATCAGGATAAACCTTTCCACCGTAGGAGCCATCAGAGTTATGCTTGAGACTGCGGTAGCACAGTGCCACATCCTGCCACTTGTCGCTGACGCCGGTGTGGGCCAGATCAATGAGGCCGCTGAGACCGCACTTGTCAAAGAAAATGTTGGGCAGACAGAAATCTCCGTGGGAGAGGACCGGCTCAAAGGCCGGACGATTTTCCTCCAGCCAATAAAGCAATTCCTCCGGGTCCCGGAAGCCGCCGGGGCCGAAGGTGGTGGGCTCTGTGTTCTCCATATCTACAAGATGATTCTCAACCCGATATCTTGCCTCACGGAGCTGTGTTTCGGGATCACGGATCCTTGGACAGCCGGAAATATCCACACGCCAGAGCATATGAAGCGCCTCTGCCAGCAGTGTGAGCAGCGCTTCCGGGTGCTCCAGATAATATGTGTCGCAGGCCATCTTTCCGTGAATGCGGCTCATCAGCAGGTATTGATGGCTTTCATCCCATTCACAGCACAGAACCTTTGGGACAGGGACCTTATTTCTGAGCCATTCCATGATCTCCACGGATTTTCGGGCGCTTTCGCTGTTTTTCTCGATTTTCAGCACGGAATCGGGAAAGATCAGTACCTGGGAGCCAGATAGGCCGATGGAATCGGTGGTATAGGGCTGATCCTGGATCAGCGCTTGTATGCTTCTTGGTAGTTTCATGGTTTATTCTCCGCTACGGATTCTGAGAAGCCGGTGGTTTTTAGAAATTGAAGTAGGGATGCTCCCGGTATTCCGGCGGCAGGTTGTTCCCCAGATCTGTCCAGCCCAGATTTTTTACAAATACCGACTTCTGTTCCGGAAAAACAGATTCGTTCAAGTAGTCGATAAAGTCAGATTCGTTGTAGCAATATCCGCCCTTTATCTGATAACGTTTTGCCTGCGGGCCGGTTTTGATCCATTTGGTGCAGAACCCAAGGCAGTATTTTCTTAAATCGTTGGCGACTTCATCGGGTACCGAGTATACAATACTGTCTCCATCGGCGCTTAGAATTATTTCTTTCATGGTTTATTCTCCGAGTTCATGTTCAGAAATCTTCTCGACTTAAAAGGGCAACACTCTCAATATGCTTTGTTCTCGGGAATAGATCTACAGTCTCGCCCTGCTGATAAAGATAGCCTTTTTCCTCCAGCAGCTTCACGTCCCGTGCCAGGGTGGCTGGGTCGCAGGAGACGTAGACCACACGGCGGGGATTCATCTGGTCAATGGCGTCGATGACGTCTTGGGAGATGCCCTTCCGGGGCGGGTCCACGGTGATAACATCCGGGCGGATGCCTTCGGCGGCAAGCTGCTTCGCTGCCTGACCTGCATCGGCACAGAAGAAACGGGCGTTTTTAATGCCGTTTCGCAGGGCGTTTTCCTTGGCGTCCTCAATGGCCTGGGGAACCACCTCCACGCCGATGACATTTCCGGCCTGTTTGGACATAGCCAGAGTGATGGTGCCGGTGCCGCAGTACAGGTCGAGAACGGTCTCCGTTCCGTGGAGATCTGCCAAGGAGATGGCTTTTTCATAAAGCACCTGGGCTTGATGGTGGTTGACCTGATAGAAGGAGGCAGGGGACAGCCGGAAGGTGAGGCCGCAGAGCACGTCCTCAATATAACCCTCGCCAAACAGGGCATGATAGGTGCCGCCCAGAATGGCATTGCCAGGGCGGGTATTGACATTGTGTACAACGGTGGTAAGCTCCGGCAGAGCGGCTCTAAGGGTATCCACCAACTGCTTTGCTTTGGGCAGCTTCTCCGCATTGGCAATGACGCAGACCATGAGCTGCCCGGTCACCACGGCCTTTCGGACAAAAATATGCCGGACATAGCCCTTGTGGGTGGCCTCATCATAGGGGAGGATGTGATACTTCTCCATCCATTCCAGTACTGCACGGGCGGCGATCTCCGCCTCCCTGGGCTGAATATGACAGTGGGTTACGGGAATCAGTTCATGGGTTCTGGCACGGAAGAAGCCTGCGGCGGCCTTGCCCTGGCTCATTGCCACGGGGAACTGGGCCTTGTTGCGGTAGCCCTCGGTGGTGGGTGCAGGGGTAATGGGGAGTTCACCGGGCACAACCTTGCCGATGCGCTCCAGGGCATCATAGACTCGCTGACGCTTGAGCTGGGATTCCAGTTCATAGTCCATATGCATAAAGTCACAGCCGCCGCATTTGCCGAAATGGGGACATTCCGGCTCGGTACGGTGGGGAGAGGCAGTAATGATCTTCTCAAGACGACCGTAGACGGCGGTTTTTGTGATCTTAACGATCTTAATTTCGCAGACCTCGCCGGGGATGGCGCCCTTTATAAATACCGCACGGTCCTCACACCGGGCAACGCCCATGCCCTCGCTGGTGCAGCCGGTGATGGGGGCGGTAAAAATCTCATTTTTGTTCATAGAGGCAATCCTCCTAAGCAGCGTTTGATTTTAGTTTATCATATTTTCCTTTGAAAGGCAATGAGGAGCGGGGGAGTAGGGGCCCATGCTCACAGGGGCCCGGAGGTGCCGGGAAAAGAATCAGAGCGCATATATACCGAAGGAAGGTACATATACGCTCTGTTGTGGTGTATCAAAATGGAGAATGCTGCAAATGCGGATCAATGAATGTTTTCGATATATGCGATCAGCGCATCGAAATCTCCCTGGGGATAGACAGAAATGTCCTGATTTTTGCGGTTTAACAGGCAGGGGGTCAACAGGAACACATCCATGCCCAGCTCCCGGGCAATCATATCCTCACCTACATCATTGCCCACCATGAGGCATTCCTCTGCTGTAAGCCCCATCTCTTTCAAAATATCCCGGTAGTAGTCCAGATCGGGCTTGCAGTGGCAGGAATTTTCATAGGTGGTGTACAGCTCGAAGTCCTCCGGCTGGAGACCGGCCCAGCGGATTCGGCTCTGGGTGGCAATGGCGGGGAACAGGGGATTGGTGGCCAGGGCTACCCGCAGGCCCTTTGCCTTGGCGGTGTCGATGACCTGCTTTGCCTTTTCACTGTAGCCGCAGACGGACCGGATCTGCTGGAACTCGTTTCTGTAGAAGGTGTCAAAATGGGGAATATCGTCGTATACCCGCTGACCGAAGGTGTGAGAGAAGCACTGCCAGAAGGCGTCTTCGTTGGTCTTACTTCCGTCGTTTTTCACCATGGCGGTAACGCCGGAGATAAGCGCTTGCAGAAACGCCTGGGGATCATAGCCGTGGGGGGCAATGGCGCCCACCAGAAGTTTAAAATAGTATTTTGTAAATGCGTCCTGATCCATGGGGAGCAGGGTGCCGTCCAGATCAAATAAAACAGCTTTCAGCAATGGGAATCAACCTTTCGAGAAATATGGTTCTAAATTGGAACAAACTGCTCCGGCCATTATACTATATTCCCGCTGCTTATGCAAGAAGCAGGGACAAAATGGCTGCCGCAAATGCGGCAGCCAAAATGGTTTATTTCTTCTTTTTCCTCACGATCACCACAAGGATCACCGTCACCACCAGCACAGCGATCACAATGCCAACGATCAATCCGGTAGAGCCGGAGTCCGCTTCCGGGGTGGGGGCTTCCGGGGCGGTTTCTTCCACAGCAGGTTCTTCCTGGGCCTCTACCTCTATGGCGGGAACCTCCACGCAGATACCTTCTTCCTCCAGGGAAGCTACTTCATCAGGCTCTTCCTGGGGAGCTTCTTCCTGGGGCACATAGCTGCCGGAAACCAGAATCTCTCCGGTGTAGGTCTGGCCAGCTTCCGGGTTGAGTGGTTCGCCGTCCAGGGTGATTTCGCCGTCGTTGATCACAGCACCCTCACCGACGGTGAGACTGGTTAGGCTGGAGCTGCCGGTGACATTCCAGATGGCACCTTCGCCCAGGGTCAGGGCGACACCGTAAACGGCGTCATAGCTCTCGTCTACCACCCAGTTGACCTCACCATACTGGGTCCACTTTTCATTCCAGGAATCCACGGTGCCGGAGACAATGTTGCCGGAAAGGGTGGTATTATCCAGGGTGACGGTCATATTGCGCTGATAGTCCTCATGGAGGATATCGCCGGAAACCTCCATGTCGGTCATGGTGATGGCAACGGGCTTGACCTGGGCCCCATCTCCGGCAGAGAGGAAGTTGCCCATGGAGTCGGAGTTCAGTACGGTATGGAAGAGTACGTTGTTGTAGCCCTCCATCTCCACGTCCTTCAGGTCAATATTGGCAGAGGTGGAGCGGATCAGGAACACGCTGCCGGAAATATAGTCCACATAGGCCCCCACGGCATCGCCGTAGTCATAATAATTCTTGGTGGAGAACAGGTCGCTGGAGGTGCCGATATAGGTATCCTCCGCGGTGAAGGTGCCGCAGTCCGCCGCCATAAGGCCCTGGCCCATCATGTCGGGGGCATGGATCATAACGGCATTGCGTCCGCCAATGAGGCTGGTTCCCGCATCCACGGTGCTGCCTTCGTTGTAGGAAAGCAGTTCTTCGTCTGCGGCAGTGGCATTATAGGCATGGATCTGGCCGCTCTTGGAGATAATACAGGCGATTTCCGCTGCGGTGAGGCGGCTGCCATAGAGCCAGACACGGCAGTTGGTGTCGGCATAGGTGGAATAGCCCCCATTTTCGGCAATGGCCTCGGTGTTGTAGGCATAGAGATCCAGGCCGGTGCCCGTGGCGGAATCGGTGGACAGGGCTGCCCAGCCCTCGGCAGAGCAGACGGAATTGAAGTAATAGGTCTTGGTGGCGCCAATGGAGAAATTTGCCCGGGCATTGCCGGAAATCAGAAGGGCCTCATTGGAGAAGGGCTCAGTGATTTGGGCGGTGTTCTCGTTACTGCCGGTGGAGGTGACACTGGAATCGTTTACCACCAGGGTGGCGTCGTTATAGGCGGCGGTGACGTAGCGGGCAGAGCCATCCACCGTGAGCTGGGAATCGGAGATGTACAGAACAGCACCGTTGTCGATATTGACGGCTGCGCCTCCGGTCATGTCGTCCGTGGCGGGGCTGTCCACACCCAGACGAATGGTGGCCTTCTGAAGACGCAGGGTGGAGCCGGTGGCAACCAGACCGTTGAAGGTAAAGTCACCGCTCTCCATATCGAGGCCGTCAATGGTCACAACGCCGTCGGCAACAGAAATCAGGTTGGAATATTTGCCGGGCTCATATTCAGCGGCGGTATTTTCGGTACCGTCGGTTATGACGATGGCGGCTTCTGAAGGAGCACCGTCAGAACTGGGGGCTCCGCCGCCGGCGCCGGGACTCATATCCATGCCGCCACCAAAGCCGCCGGGAGGCTCCATGCCTGCCATATCGCCCATTGCGGGCATGCCCATGTCTGTGGCTGCCGCGGCGCAGGTGAAGGGAAGCATCAGACATAGTATCAGTGCCAAAGCTCGAATCCGTTTTGCGTTCATGTGAAAGCCCCCTAAGAAAGGATTACCCCATCATTATATAGCAATTCGCATAAAATGTGAAGCAAATACGGAAGTTGATTTGGATGAATTTTCAAAAGTCCTTTTGTGGATTTTACCAGTCAATTATTGTGGGCAAGGTTCGATTTTTGTAGTATGGACGCAAAACACCCCAAAGCAAATTGCTTTGGGGTGAGGGAATCAATGCCAGGCGGCCCGTTTAATCTCGTTGTACAGGGCCAAACCCTTTTCCTGTCCCAGATGCTTGCGGAGGGTGTTGCAGAGAACCTGACGCTTGTTGTTGGCGATCAGATCCCGCAGTACGCTCTCCTGGAGCTTGGGGTAGGGGGCGATCATGGCGGAAAGCTGGTCAACGCCGGCAGCGGGCTTGGGATCCTCGACCTTGGGCGTTTTCGCTGCGGTCTTTCCGCTTTTTGGGGATGCCTTTTTCTTCGGGGCAGGCTTCTTTTCCTCCTGTACGGGGGTTTGCTCAGGGGCAGTGGGGGCGTCTGCCGTCTCAGCGACGGGAACAGCGGGGGCTTCGGCAACATCGGCGGCGGGGGCGTCGGTGTGCTGGGGATAGCTCTTACTGCGTGCCTTGCTGCGGGTACGGGTGCGGCTCTTATAGGTACGCTTCTGCGTCTGGGGCTGTGCTTCCTCGGCAGGGATCTCTGGCTGGGGAAGTGCCTCCATGACGGGAGGTTCCTCCGGGAGAGCTGCCATATCGGGAAGCGGGGTATCCTGGGGGGCAGCAACTTCGGGCTGCTCCGAGACTGCTTCTGCCTCCTGGGTTATTTGGGCAGGTGCGCTTTCCACGGAAACGGGAAGGACTTCCGCTGCGTCAGCGACGGCTGCTTCTACAGGTTCCGAAAGGGTAGTCTGGATCGGCTCTGCCGGAACTGATTCAGTATCCAACTGCTGGGGCATGGCCTGCAGAACCGTATCTTTGCGGTTGCGATCCAGACGGCTGGCGCCTTTGATGGCATCAATGCAGCGGACCTTGGGGCCGATGCGATTGGCAGACCAGAAGTTGGCCACATGCTTATAGCCCATATCCCGGGAGACGATGTAATAGTTCCGCTCAGCGGCGCCTGTGCCGATGAGGTAACCAAGATAGGTGGAGATCTGGTGGTCCAGGGCGTTCTTGCCGCCCACCGTGACCTCGAAGTAACGAAGCTGACAGACGCTTTTTCCGATGAGAATATGCATCTTCATGGTCAGCCGATTGGAGTTGTTGCTGTAAAAGATGATGACCTGATCTTCTTCAGAGAGATAGGTAATGCCGCTGAGGCCTTCAGAGGCAACATTTTCAAAGTCGATGAGATAGATATCTCGCATGATGGGGTCTCCTTTTTGCGCCTTTTATGAAAGCGCATACATTCTGAGCAGTATGGTGGCAGCCTGTGCACGGGTGGCATAGGTGCCGGGGGAGAAGGTGCCGTCTCCCATACCCAGGATCAGGCCCAACGTGGAGCAGAAATAAACACCCTCCTTGGCGTATCCGCTGATGGCAGCATCGTCGGAGAAAACAGTGACCTCTCCGCCGGTGGCAAAACCCTTAGCCTTCAAGTATCTTGTCAAAATGGTACACATCTGTTCTCGGGTGATGGGGTCATTGGGATGGAAGGTACCATCGTCCATGCCCAAAACATATTCCTTCTCAGCAGCCCAGGCCACAACACCGGTGTACCACTGACCTGCGGGAACATCGGCGAACGCAGTGTCGGTTTCGTTGCTCAGATCAGTAACACCGTCAAAATTAGCCAGGATCTGGACCATCTGCGCGCGAGTCAGAGAATCTGCGGGGTTAAACAATCCGCCGCCTACGCCGTTCATCAGCCCGAGGTCATAGACCTCATTGACTGTGGAATAGAACCAGTCGCTTTCCTTTACATCGGAAAAAACAACCTCAGGTACGGATTCTGTCTCGCTTTCCGGCAAATCAGTTTCAGTATTATCGTCTGACGCTGTATAAGGGGTGCAGAACAGTTTGGCTTCTGCGGCTCTGCGCTTTACCAGACCGGGAAGAACCTTTCCGTCAGCATTGACCCAGGAGCCGAAGGCTTCCTGTGCCCGCGCCTCAGTCCAGGTGGTGGGGTCGTCCAGGAGCATGGCCTGAATTTTGTAGGGGGTGCCATCTGGATTGCACTTGTAGAGCCAGCTAATGCCCACGTTATATGTAAAGCTCATCAGGGCATCAAACTGATTCTGATTCAGGGAGATGGAGTTTTTGGTTAAATATTTGTTTAGGTAGTTTTCTACAGAGGTGGCTTCTGATTTGAGAAGCTGAAAGGCTTGCTCCTCAGTAATGGGGGCACAATCCTCACCAAATAGTGCCTTTGCGGCATCGTAACTGCAGCCATAACCAATAGAGAAGTGGGTCACATCCCAATAGGGGTTAGCCAAAAAGCCCTCGTAGCCGATTACAAATGTAAGACCTTCATCGGAAATGGAAAAGGTAGGAACCGGATCACTGCTGATAAGGGCCATCAGTCTGTCGCCGGAAACAAAATCGCTGCTGGTGGTTTCGGTGGGATAAACATTTAAATCCTCTGCCGCGGCGGGCAGGGTAAACAAAGCCAAAATGGCCAGGACGGTAAACATCCGAAGCATTATTTTAAACTGTTTCATAGTTCCTCCTGTGAAATTGTAACAGATGTAACTCTTTTGTAATTTTTATTATACATAAAACATGAGGAAATGCAAGCCTTTTGCGTCGAAAAGTTTAAAATAAATCGATTTTTCACTGAAAATACATTGTTTTTTCCAATTTATGCGTGGCCTAGACCTGCTCAAAACGATATTTTTGTGTAACTTCCGGGTATTTTTCATGGTCCACTTCGCTGAGAAACATATCCAGAGGACGGGCATAGAAGCCGTAATCGTCATAGAGTGCCTGATAGATCACCAGAGGTTCCATGGTTTCCGAGTGCTTTGCGACGCAGACGATCTGGTAGAGCTTGTTTTTAAAATGCCGGTATTTTTGACCGGGCAGCACAGTCCGTTCCATCAGGTCTTATCCTCCAGCCACAGGGCATCCACGGTGGGACGCCAAACGGGATTTATGTAGCGCTCTGCCTTGGCATAGCCCACCATCAGGGCGCAGCGCACATGGGCCCCCTCCGGGATGCCCAGCATTTCCCGGATCTCCGGGAAACGGTCGCTGACCTGGCGGAGATAACCGCCCCAGCAGGTGCCCAGCCCTTCGTTGACCAGCAGCAGCTCCAACTGAGATAGTACCACGGCAGGATCCAGTACCGGATTCAGGCAATCGTCAGGGCTCCAAACTACCACCATACAGGGGGCACCGCAGGTGAGAAGGTCGGTGCCGTTTTTCATTAGCTTGTTTAGCTCCGGTGCTTCTCCAAATTCCTCGCAGAGGGCAAGGCACTTATCTCTGAGTTCCATGACCTTCTTTTTGCCCCAGACTACGGTATAGCGGTAGGCCCGCTGATTTTTTCCGCTGGGGGCATAGGCTGCCGTATCCAGCGCCTTTTGCAGGACAGACTTATCCGGCAGTTTGTCGGAATAATTTCGGATGGAGCGGCGCTGACGGATCAGCTTTTCCAGAGGCTCCTCTGCCGGGGCGGGATAGACCTGCTCCGTGGGGATATCCTGGAAACGAATGGCCTTCTTGGGGCAGGCTCCGGCGCAGTGCATACACTGGATGCAGCGGCGGCGGGGATGAACCTCCGGGGTTTCTTCCCCGGGAACAAAGACCCCCATGGGACAAAGCCGCAGGCAGGTCTTACAGTTGATGCAGAGTTCCTTTTCGATATATACCATTTATACGTCCCTCTTTCCTGAAAAATCACATGATAGAATGGGGGAAAACCCCCTGTCTTCTACAGCATCCGAGAGAAATTGCTCCAGTGTGCCGGGGGCTTCTGCCAGAGCGGCGGAGAAAAGTTTACCCATTTCCTGTAGATATGGGCCGATTTGTGGGGCGGGGGATCTGCTCAGTATGGCACCACGGATACCGTAGGCTCCGGGAATGTGGCTCACGGCGTTCACCGCATGGCGCACCGGGGTGCCGGTAAAGCCGGTGAGGGCCATGGAGACCCGGCGGAAGTTTTTCAAAGACGCAGCATATTCCTCGGCAGTAACGCCCGGCAGCATCCGGGCGGCCATCATATAGAAGGCCTCCGGCATGGTTTTATTGGGGAAGGCGTCTTTTGGAGATATGCCGTCCCGCTCCATCAGCATCCGGTCCAGCTCTCCCTCCAGGCTCCGATGGGTCAGGCTGGTTTCCTCCATGGCACGGTACACCAGGGGGTGCATACGGCTGTCAAGAAAATGGTGAAGAAAATAGCCGGAGGCAAAGGATAGGGCGTAGGGCTTGTCCTGCCGGATGGCCTTTCGATAGGACTCCAGTGCCTGGGTACCAGTGCCGTGATGGAGCTGAAGTCCTCCATGCCGAAGCTGGGAGGAACCGAAATACAGGGGATCCGGCCCGAAGTTTCCCAAACAAAAGCTGTCCCATTCCTGAAGGAGCCGCTCATGCAGGGGCGGGGATACCCGCCGGGAAACCTCCCGGGCAAAGCACAGGTGTGTGTAGAAATTCGGCATAATTAAACGTGATACTTGGGAAGCTGGTCTTCCGCGTAGTGAATATAGTGCTGAACGGAGAGGGCAGTTCCCTCGGTATCCTTTTCCGTCAGCTCTCGAACCACACGACCGGGAACGCCCATGACCATGGAATTGGGCGGAATGACCTTGCCGGGAGAGACTACGCTGCCTGCGGCCACGATGCTACCCTTGCCGATGTGGCAGCCATCCAAAAGCACAGCGCCCATACCGATCAGACAGTTTTCTTCCACGGTGCAGGAGTGGATGATGGCGTTGTGTCCCACCACGCAGTTTTTGCCGATGATGGTGGGGAAGCCGGTGGCACAGTGGGCCACGGAGTTGTCCTGGATGGAGGTGTTTTCGCCGATGACGATCTTGTCCACATCACCACGAAGCACCACACCGTACCAGATGGAGGCGTTTTTGCCGATCTCCACATCGCCGATGATGGAGACATCCTCTGCCACAAAGCCGCCGTCAATGACGGGGCTTTTTCCCTGAAAATTCTTCAAAATCATAGTAGTTCACCTGAATCTCATTAAATGTCGAAGGCGGGGATGCCCAGATGGGCCCGCCCCTCTGTGTCCGGGTTGATGTTCATCTGGGGCACATCCAGCATCGGAGCCCCAAATTGCTCCCGCAGCCACAGGCAGCAGTCCGTAAACCAGCGGGCCACATGGCTGTTTTCTTGGGTGGCTTCTCCCAGTGCGGTGGCGGCGGTGTTCAGGGCAGAGCCGTGCTCTCCCTGGGTGTAGGTGTGGCACTCAAAGGGGATGTCCTGCTCCGCCAAGGCAGACAGGAACTTGAGCCCATGCTCCACAGGAACCATTTTGTCTCCGTAAATATTCCACAGGAAGGTGGGAGGTGTGTGGGGGCCTACCCATTTTTCGGCGGAGGCGATATCGTGAAGCTGCTCCAGGGTGCGGCTGCCCTTCAAACGGTTATACATGCTGGCCTGACCCTTCACGTCCACTGTGATGCAGGGGTAGCCCAGGATCAGGGCGTTGGGCCTGCCCTCTTCTCCGGTGCATTCAGAGGCTTTCAGCACATCTTCCCGGTTCCACATGGTTCCGGTGGTGGCTGCCACATGGCCTCCGGCAGAGAAGCCGCAGAGAGCTAGTTTGTTTTCGTCCTGATGCCACTCACGGGAATGCTGACGGATCAGCTTCAAGGCACGGCACACGTCTGCCGTGGCATTGGGGAAGGTGGCGTGCTCTCCTACGGAGTACCGCAGCAGATAGGCATTATAGCCCGCTGCCGCAAAGGCTGCCGCTACGGGTTCGCCTTCGCTGACGCCGTGGAACATATAGGCTCCGCCGGGGAGTACCAAAACACCGGCCCGCTCCGGGTAATGTCCGGGTACCATGGTCCATTTTTGGATGTAGGTATATAGCATGACCCGTTTGTCGCCGTATAAATCAATTTTTTCACAAATCATTTAAACACCCTCCAGAGAAAAATCCGGTAAATAGGCATCCGTGGCGGCCGAAGGCTCCTGCAGGAATCCGTCCTCCAGCCCCAGCATGTAGAGCCAGTCCACCACGGCCTTGTATTCTTCCTCCGTCACTGTCCTGTCATAGGGCGGGGTATTTTTCACCTTGCCGGAGGGAACGTACTGAGCCATGAGGGAAAACTGCACGCTGCCCCTGGGGAAATGTTCCCCGATGTAATCCAGGACCTTGAGACTGTTCTGCACTTGTCCGGGCAGCACCAGGTGCCGAATGATGATGCCCTTTTTCAGCATACCCTGGTCGTCATACTGAACCGGGCCAACCTGACGAAACATTTCGTCGATGGCCCGTGCTGCCACAGGAAAATAGTCCGGAGCACCGGAAAGCTGCCCGGCCAGATCGGCTTCCGCGTATTTCAGGTCGGGGAGGTAAATATCCACCTTTCCATCAAGCTGCCGGATCGTTTCTACCTTCTCGTAGCCCCCGCAATTCATCACCACGGGAACAGGTAGCTTGGGTTCCAGAGCAGGCAGAATTTGAGGAAGAAAGTGGGTGGGGGTCACCAGATTGACGTTGTGTGCCCCCTGTGCGATCAGTTCCTCGAAAATTTGCCGCAGGCGTTCTGTGGTGATCTCTTTGCCGAATTTTCCGTGACTGATCTCCGTATTCTGACAGAAGGCGCAGCCCAGAGAGCAGCCGGAGAAAAATACGGCACCGGAGCCACGTTCTCCGGAAATGGGCGGCTCCTCCCAGAAGTGGAGCGCGGCACGGGCCACAGTGAGCCGGTCGGACATGCCGCAAAAACCCCGCTGTCCCAGGGAGCGGTCCACACCGCAGTCCCTGGGACAAAGATGACAGCCTGCCATTATTTCACCAAAACGTCCACCACGGCGTCCAGCTCCGGCACATCCGCGTCGCAGATGCGTCCGAAGTCCGCCATGACGGAAAGCTCCAGATTCATAGGCACAGTGGCCAGCAGGGGGAGCTTCAGAACCTGGGCATGCTCGGCAGGATCGGTGCCCAGCATAACGACACCGTCCTCCAACTGAAGGAAGGCCTTGTTTTCAATGACGCCCACCACGGGGATCATAATGAGCTTCATCAGATTGATGGACTTGTTTACCAGGAAGTCACACAGGTCTGAGGGATTGGACACCAGAACGCTGCCGTCGAAGGGGATGATGGTGCCGATCTGCAGGGGGACATCACCAATGCCGGAGGGCATGTCGATGAGCATGAAGTCCAGATCATCGGACCATTTCACGTTCATGTAGAAGTGCAGCGCACCCTCAGCAATGTCCTTGCCATAGGACAGCAGGGGCTGGGTGGAGTCCTTTTCCACATTGCCCCAGGAGACGAACTCCACGCCGCTGTCGGCCTTCAGGGGCAGCAGCTTTTCGCCGTCGGAGCCGCAGGCATCCACCTTGCCGTAGAGGTAGTGGATGGAGGGGTTCTCCAGATCGGCGTCCAGCACAGCCACCTTCTTGCCCATCTTTTGGAGTTTGTCAGCCAGGAGGCAGGTCATAACGGACTTGCCGGTGCCGCCTTTGCCGCTGAAAATGGCCACGATGCGGGCGGCTTTTTTGGGAGTCTTGTCGCTGCTATTACTGCTCTCGCAGCCGGAACTACAGGAGGAACAGTTGCCTCCGCATTTGGTGTAGTCACCGCCGCAGGCTTCAAAGTCGGACATGTACTTCATATATTTTGCTTCGTGCTCGGAAATGAGCTTCTTCTGATCTTCGGTCATGGGGATACTTCCTTTCTAGCTTCGGTTTGGGCCGATTTTTACACATTATTATAATATAGTATACCATAAAACCTGGGGTTTCACAACAGCGGTACCTCTTGGCTCCTCTCTGGGGGAACTGGCACGGCGTAAGCCGTGACTGAAAGGGTTGCGGCAGGGATTTCAATATCAACAGGTTTGCGGCAAATACTTACTGCAGCCCAGACCCTCTCCGTCATTTGCTGTGTAAATGCAACCTCCCCATGGGGAGGCAAGGTCGTATGCTTATTCCTCGTCCTTCAGCATGGCCTGATATTCGGCGTCATTTTGGATGGCGTCCTTGATGAGCCCGCGGATAAAGCCAGCCTTGGAAATGTTTTTTGCGGCACAGTAGGCGGCCAGGGCTTCGGCTTCCTGGTTGGACATGGCGAGTTTGACTTGGGTGTAGTTTTTATCACTCCAACGCTTGTTGGCGGCTTTTTTTGCGTCACTGACAGGCATAAGATCACCCCATATATATTTTTTGGACTATATTACTAATTTTAATACAAAGAAATTGGTGCTAATGCACATTGAAATGGAATGGTACTAATGATATAATTTTGACGAAAGAAAATGGTACCCATGTACGACGTGCATATCGTAGGGGCGCTCACACTGAGCACCCGCCTCTTTGCTCCCCCAAGGGGGAGGCAAGATATGTGCAAATTTATGAATTTTTCAAAATCAAAGGAGGCTCCGTCATGGAATCCGTCATTCATGAACTATATGCAGGAAGGCTGCATCCCCATGAACAGCCTTTGCCGAACACTGAGGAATATCAGGAAAACCTTGCGTTCTACAAAAGAACCAGAGAAAAATTTGAAAATAGGCTCAGGGATATTTCTGAGGAACTTTTGCAGCAGTATGAAGATATAAAACACTATCAATATGTAATGGGAGCCATCGAACTGGAAGATATGTTTGGTTGCGGTTTTCGGTTGGGCCTTCGCCTGATGACGGAATCGCTGTATCAGGAAAATTAAAGATCCCGCCAGCCCCCGTGGAAGAAGTGAATCTTTTTCTCCTTTTCATCCGGATGGGGCGCGGTTTTGAGATAGTTCTGGAGCTTTTTGCCCCGGAGAAGTACGCCCAAAACTACCAGCAGGGTAGAATATACAAACAGCCATACCAGGGCAGAGGTTCGGGCCTGGGTACCGGAGATAAGGGTTATAAAAAATACTACAAAATTCACTCCGGCATAGACGAACAGGAAAATGGAAAGGCCCTTTGTCAGGGGGTAATCTCCCTTTCGGATGCCCCAGACCATTACCAGGATCAAAATGCCGCCCAAAAGTCCGGCGACGGAGGCCGTAAACAGCAGATTGAATAGGGTCAGCAGTGTCAGCGCCAGCAATATGCCCCGAAACAGCTTTTCTTCAGGGGAAGCCGGGGCTTTGGTGCGTTTCTTCATGGAAGGGCCTCCTTTGGAGAATACTACTTGATAGTATAGCATTCCCCCTATGAAATTGCAAGGTGGGGAGATTTTACGGGGATAGGTTGCAATTTCTATAAAATCGTGGTATGCTAAATTGGTATCCAAACAAAAATGAAACCGTAAAGGGGGAAAGACAAGTGGACATATGCGGACGAAGTACCGGGACAGATGATGCGGTTCCCTTGTGCTGCTTGTCTCGGAGCCCTGAACGGACCCAGGGATAAACAAAAGGGAAAAGGCCTTTTGTTCTGACACTTCCTCTCATTTTCATAACGCGAGATAGGAGGAAAGAACAGCGTGTCAAATAACACCTACGATACAGAGCAGCTTGTGGAGGAGCTTACCGAGCTGCTGGAAACCAAACAGTTTAAAAAGCTTCACGATACCATTGCGGAAACCAACGAGATAGATGTTGCGGCCTTTATGGACACCCTGACCCCGGCCCAGACTGCCAAGTGCTTCCGCACCCTGACAAAGGATCAGGCCAGTGAGGTATTCGCCAATCTGGAACCGGAGACCCAGCAGGTGGTCATTGAGGCCATCACCGACCAGGAAATCGCCAGCATTATCGAGGATCTGTTTGTGGATGACGCCGTAGATATGCTAGAGGAAATGCCGGCTATGGTGGTCAAGCGTATTTTGAAAAACGCCAAACCGGAGACCAGATCTCTCATCAACCAGTTTTTGAAGTATCCCGAGGATTCCACCGGCAGCATTATGACGGCGGAGTTTATGGATCTTCACAAGGACCTGACGGTGCTTCAGGCCATTGAACGCATCCGTAACTACGGTGACGAGGCGGAGCAGATCTATACCTGTTATGTCACCAATAATAAGCGCATTCTGGAGGGCGTTGTTTCTCTAAAGGAGCTGCTGCTCAGCAGCGACGATACCCTCATTGAAGACATCATGGAGACGGACATCATCACCGCATCCACCCTGGATGACAAGGAAACCTCCGCCCAGACCATGATGAAATACGACTTCATGGCCATGCCTGTGGTGGACAAGGAAAACCGCCTGGTAGGCATTATTACCGCCGACGACGTCATGGACGTCATCGAGGAAGAGGCCACCGAGGATATGGAGAAGATGGCGGCAATTGCCCCCTCGGATCATCCCTATCTGAAAACCAGTGTTTTCGAGCTGTCCAAAAACAGAATTCTGTGGCTCATGTTCCTGATGATCTCTGCCATGTTTACCGGCAGTATTCTGGAACACTATGAGGCTGCCTTTGTAGCTTACCCCCTGCTGGTCACCTGTATGCCCATGCTTACGGGTACTGCCGGTAATGCCGGCGCCCAGGCCAGCACACTGATCATCCGTGGTATGTCCGTGGGCGATATTCAGCTCAAGGATGCCCTGCGGGTGGCCTTTAAGGAACTGCGGGTGGCGGCGCTCTGTGGTGTGGCCCTTTGCATTGTAAACTTTGCGCGGCTGGCTGCAACCTACCCCGGGCAGTGGGTCATCAATTTTGTGGTGACATTGTCCCTGTTTGTCATTATTATTATTGCCAAGTTTGTGGGCAGTCTGCTTCCCATGCTGGCAAAGCTGATCCATGTGGACCCGGCCATTATGGCCTCGCCTGTGATCTCCACCATCATGGACTCTGTTTCCATGCTGCTGTATTTCAATCTGGCAAAAGTGGTCCTCCATGTATAACAGATAACCGAAACCGGAGCCGATTGGTTCCGGTTTTTGTATACACGCCTTGCCTCGCTCCATAACATGTGATAGAATATGCACAATATTCTTGTTTGGAGGAATATTTATGAAAATGATCGCATTTGCTGTGGATCAGACGGAAAAGGCCATTTTCCAGCGTTTTTGTGGGAACTACGGCATTGAACTTACCATGGTAGAAGAGAAGCCCGGGCTTGAGAATATGCACCTGACTCGAGGCATGGACTGTATCAATGTGCTGTCCGATGTGGTCCTGACCCCGGAAATGTGGGACAGGTATCGGGAAAATGGCGTAAAGATAGCCGTGACCCGTACCATCGGTATGGAGCATATGAACCGGGAGTATGCCCGGACACTGGGGATCCCGGTGAGAAATATTACATATTCCCCCGCCAGTGTTGCAGACAGTGCCGTTATGATGATGCTGATGTCCCTGCGGCATGTGAAGGCCGCCATGGGGCGTTATGTAGGTCAGGATTATACAATGACCGGGCTGCGGGGCAGGGAAATGCACAATATGACCGTGGGCATCATCGGCGCGGGCCGCATCGGTGTCACCACGGCGAAGCAGCTTTCCGGATTTGGATGCAAGATCCTCTACTGGAACCGCAGCGAAAAGCCGGAAATGGCGGGGATTGCGGAATATGTGCCTCTGGATAGACTTCTGGAGGAGAGCGATATTGTGTCGCTGCATCTGGCCTCCTGTCAGGAGACCCACCATTTTATGAATAAAGACACCATTGGGAAGATGAAGTCCGGCGCGGTGCTTGTGAATACCGCCCGGGGACCTCTTGTGGACAATGACGCCCTCATTGAGGCTCTGGAATCCGGCAAATTGGGAGGCGCCGCCCTGGATGTTTTTGATGGAGATCGGTATATTTACTATCGGGACCACAAAAATGAGGTGGTGGGTCACCGCCAGATGGCGATCCTGAATGCCATGCCCAATGTGCTGATGCTGCCCCATATGGCATACTATACAGATCAGGCGGTGGAGGATATGGTACACAACTCCCTGATCGCTGCCTGTGAGATGATGGAGGAATTGGAAACATGCTGATTCGCAAGACGACCCTGGAGGATATTCCCCGGCGGCAGGAGATCTTTGATATTGGGCGGAAATACCAGAAGGAAAACGGAAACCCCAACCAGTGGCATGTGGGCTATCCCGGAGAGGCCGCCCTGATGTCGGACATTGAAAACGGCACCGGCTATGTGGTGGAGCATAAAGGAAGGCTGGTGGGAACCTTTGCCCTGATCTATGGAGAGGACCCCACTTATGGCTACATTGAGGATGGAGCGTGGAAATCCGACCGGCCCTATGCCACCGTTCACCGGGTGGCCAGCGATGGCAGCGTCAAGGGCCTGGGCGATTATATACTGAAGTGGTGCATCCAACAGGCCGGACATGTGCGGATCGACACCCATCACGACAACAAAACCATGCAGCATGTGATTGAGAAAAACGGCTTTGAATACTGCGGCGTGATCTATATTGCCGATGGAACCCCCAGAGTGGCCTATGAGCATTTAGACTGAGATCTTCTGTTGAGCGGGAAAAAGATTGATTGAATGTCTCCGATGATGGTGTGAAAGTGCTGTCATCGGAGATATTTGTATATTCCTGCGGAAAATGTATAGAGTCGGTCAAGCGGTTGTGGCAAAAGGAAGGGATGGGGCCATATTTTGTGCCGGAAAGGGCTTCCTTGTACATGAAACATTAACATTTTATTCATTTTTCTTGACATCTATCCAGTCAGGCGATACAATAAGAGTTGCGAATTAGTGCGGAGACGCTGACAATCTTGAAATTCAAGTTGCATGATACCCGTTGCTTTTCTCATTTTATCTTTATTTTCTATCAAGGAGGTGTTTTTAGAGAATGCTCATTAAGGTAATATTGACTTTGGTTGGCTTCATTGTGGGCGCGGCCCTGATGTTCCCCCTGGCAGTGAACTACCGCAAGCGTACCGCTGAGAAAGAGATCGGCAGCGCTGAGGAAGAGGCAAAGCGGATCATCAATGAGTCCATCAAGAGCGCTGAGAATAAGAAGCGTGAGATGCTGGTGGAGGCCAAGGAAGAGATCCATAAAAGCCGAACCGAGTACGATAAGGAAGTCAAGGACCGCCGTGCCGAGCTCCAGAAGGACGAGCGCCGTCTGCAGCAGAAGGAAGCGACCCTTGACCGTAAGACCGAGCAATACGAGCGCAAGGATGAGGAACTGACCCGTCGGCTGGCTTCCGTAGCCGCCACCCAGGAAGAAGTTGCTGAGATCAAGCGTGCGCAGCTTGAAATGCTGGAGAAGATCTCCGGCATGACTACCGATGAGGCCAAGGATTATCTGCTGAAGAATGTGGAAGCTGAGGTCCGCCACGAGACCGCCATGAAGATCAAGGAGGTTCAGACCCAGCTGAAGGACGAGGCCGAGGATAAGGCCCGCGAGATCATCGCCACTGCCATCCAGCGCTGTGCAGCAGATCATACTGCTGAAGCTACCATTTCCGTTGTGGCCCTGCCCAACGACGAAATGAAGGGCCGTATCATTGGTCGTGAGGGTCGTAACATCCGTGCCCTGGAGACCAAGACCGGCGTCGATCTTATCATCGACGATACCCCGGAGGCCATCACACTTTCCAGCTTTGACCCGGTTCGCCGTGAGATCGCCAGAATCGCTCTGGAGAAGCTCATTGCGGATGGACGCATTCAGCCCACACACATTGACAACATGGTGGATAAGGCTCGCCGTGAGGTGGAGCAGACCATCAAGCAGGAGGGCGAACGTGCCACCTTTGAAACCGGCGTTCACGGCCTGCATCCCGAGCTCATTAAGCTCCTGGGCCGTCAGAAGTACCGTACCAGTTATGGCCAGAATGTGCTGAACCACTCCATCGAGGTGGCGCACCTCAGCGGCCTTATGGCAGCAGAGCTGGGTGAGGACGTTACCATCGCAAAGCGTGCAGGCCTGCTCCATGACCTGGGCAAATCTGTTGACCATGAGATGGAAGGCAGCCATGTAGCCCTGGGTGTAGAACTGGCAAAGAAGTACAAGGAAAACGCTCAGGTGGTTCACGCCATCGAGGCACACCACGGCGACGTGGAGCCTCAGACCATCATCGCCTGCCTGGTGCAGGCAGCAGACGCCATCTCCGCCGCCCGTCCCGGCGCCCGGAGAGAGAACGTGGAGAACTACGTTAAGCGTCTGGAGAAGCTGGAAGCACTGACCAGCTCCTTCCACGGTGTTGAAAAGGCTTACGCCATTCAGGCAGGCCGTGAGGTTCGTATCATGGTCAAGCCCGAGGAAGTCACCGAGGACAACATGATCATCCTTGCCCGTGACATTGCGAAGAAAATTGAAAATGAACTTGAATATCCCGGTCAGATCAAGGTCAACCTCATTCGAGAGACCAAGGCCGTTGAATATGCGAAATAAGATCATTTTACCCGGCATCGAAAGATGCCGGGTTTTTTCGTTGTTTTTTTCGATCATATTCGGTATAATAAAGGGTATGAAAGAAACCGGGAGGGGTTGCTATGATTGCGAATATTCTGGCAGTGGGTGACGTGGTTGGTACCCAGGGCCTTAGATATCTGAAAAAAAACCTGAGAAAGATCCAGAGGGAATATGAGATCGACTTTACCGTTGTCAACGGGGAAAACGCCTCCAATGTGGGTTTGACCCCGGATCAGGCGGAGGATATGTTCGATGCCGGCGCTGATGTGGTGACCCTGGGAAACCATGCCTTTCGGCAGAGAAGCGTCCTGGAATATCTGGACGAAACGCCCTATATTCTCCGTCCCGCGAACTATGCCCCCCAGACACCGGGACGGGGCTACGGCATTTTTGATTCCCGGTTGGGAGATATCGCCGTCATCAATCTGATTGGCCGGGTGAATATGGACTACGGCCCCGACAATCCCTTTCTGATGGTGGACAAAATTCTGCCGGAGGTTTCCGGGGCAAAGCTGGTTCTTGTGGACTTCCATGCGGAGGCCACGTCGGAAAAGCTGGCTATGGGCTACATGCTGGACGGCAAAATCACCGCCCTTTGGGGAACCCACACCCATGTGCCCACCGCAGACGCTCAGGTGCTGCCCAAGGGTACCGGCTATATCACCGATCTGGGCATGACCGGCCCCAAGTATTCCGTTATCGGAATTCAGCCGGAGCTTTCCATCGAGAAATTCCGGGGAGGCCTGTACAGTCGCTATAAATCTGCTGACGGCCCCTGTGTCCTATCCGGTGCGGTGTTCACTGTGGATACGGATATCGGCCTGTGTACCCAGGTGCGTCAGATCACGGTTTAAGGAGGAGCTATGGACATTATTATTGTACTTCTGGTGATCGTCATTGTATTACTGGTGGTCCTGATCGTCAGGAGCTTTGGAAATAAGAATAATAACGAGCTGGAAGAGACGCTGTCCAAGGAAATGGAGCTGCTGAAAATTCAGCTTTTGCAGCAGGAAATGGAGACCCAGACCAAGACCCAGCAGGCGGTAGTGTCTGCTGTGGGCACCATGAGCGGGAATATTACCGCCAGCGTACATACCATGGGGGAGGGCATCTCTGGAAATATCAAGACCATGCAGGGCGTGATCTCCGAGGGACAGAAAACCGCCGCACAGACCCAGACGGAAAAGCTGGATTCCATTGACCGCCACGTGATCGCCCGCCAGGAGGCAATGAACCAGACGGTGGAGCAGCAGATGAAGGCCATGGAGACCCGCCTGAAAAATCTGGAGGACATGAGTGAGAAAAAGATGGAGGCTCTTCGGCAGAGTATGCAGACCTCCATGGTGGAAATGCGGCAGGAGAACGCGAAAAAGCTGGACGAGATTCGGGGAACCGTGGACGAAAAGCTCCAGGATACCCTGCAGAAGCGAATTTCCGATTCCTTTGAAACGGTGTCCAAGCAGTTGGAGCAGGTCTATAAGGGACTGGGTGAGATGCAGCACTTGGCCAGCGACGTGGGAGGCCTGAAGCAGGTTCTTTCCGGCGTGAAAACAAGGGGCATCCTGGGAGAAATTCAGCTTGGGGCCATTTTGGAGGAAATATTGTCCCCTGAGCAGTATGAGACCAATGTTGCTACCATCCCCGGTTCCCGGGAGCGGGTGGAGTTCGCGGTGAAGCTTCCCGGAAACGACGGAAGCCCTGTATATCTGCCCATCGACTCAAAATTCCCCGGAGACACCTATATGCATCTTCAGGATGCCATGGTGGCCGGTGATACGGCAGCTATCTCTGAGGCGAGAAAGGCTCTGGAAACGGTGCTGAAAAAGTCTGCCAAGGACATCCGGGACAAATATGTGGAGCCGCCCTATACCACCACCTTTGGTATTCTGTTTTTGCCCTTTGAGGGGCTCTATGCAGAGGTGGTAAATATGGGCATGATCGAGACCCTTCAGCGGGATTACGGCATCAATGTGGCAGGCCCCAGCACCATGGCTGCCCTGCTGAACTCCCTCCAGATGGGCTTCCGAACCCTGGCCATCCAGAAGCGCTCTAACGAGGTCTGGCAGGTATTGGGCGCGGTGAAAACCGAGTTCGGTAAATTTGAGGACGTGATGCTGAAAATGCAGGGACATCTCCAGCAGACCAGCAACGATCTGGAAACTCTGATGGGCACCCGGACCCGTGCCATCAATCGGAAACTGAAATCCGTTCAGGAGCTGGACGAGACCGTATCTCAGCAGCTTCTGGGCAGCGAAGAGACATAAAAATGTGCCCGCCGCGAATTTTGCGGCGGGCACTGCATCTTAGTGTCAAAGAACTCCAATCAGAACCAGGAACAGCAGAACGAAGGTCAGCAGAACCACCAAGGAGAAAAGTGTGAAGCCCAGATGGAAGTGCTTCTTTCCGTCCTCGTGGCTGGGAACCAGTCGGGCCTTGCGAAGGGCGGTGACCAGAGGCTTGTATAGCACCAGAGTAAGACCGGCGTTGATGCCGCCCTTGATCAGGTTGAAGGGCATAAATACCGGCAGCAGCATGGCGGCGATGGCCTCCCGGGGCTGGCCCATGTAGAAGGGGGTGATGATGTAGTTCCACAGCACCATCATAACGGTGACACAGACAATACCTACGCCCAGGCCCAAAACAGCGCCCTTCATATTGTGGAGCTTCTTATAGAGGAAGGCGGCGGGAACCGCGAAGGCGCAGGTGGAGATCACATTCATAATACAGCCGTAGAAGCCGGTGGCGGAAATGGTGAACATCTCAATGACGGAGACGATGACGGTGATGATAACAGAGGTCATGGGGCCGTAGATGAAGCCGGCGATGGCGATGACGGCGTCCTTGGGGTCATAGCTGAGGAAAACGTTGAAGTTGGGGATCAGATTGCCGATTAGAACTGCAATATAGGAAATGGCGCAGAGCATACCGGTGACGGCAATTTGATGGGTTTTTGCGGAATTGGCGGAACGGGACATAAAAATACCTCCTTGAAGTCAAAGAACACCTGAATGCTGCCGTGCATTCAGGTGTCACAAATACTACTGGAGGTGTGAGACACATCTTCTTTCATCCAGACTTGTGGCCCTCTTCGGCCAGTTACTGTCGGTACCGGAATCTCACCGGTTCAGCACTCAACGCGCGCGCGGACTAGGCTCTGCCATTACCGCCGGTCGGGAATTGTAATCATCATTACGCACCCTGCCCTGAAAACATGGTTCATCAGATATTCTATTGGGATGAGTATAGCAGTTATTGAAAGTGTTGTCAACTCGAAATAAAATTTCTCTGTACTTTTTTCGGAAATTATGAGATAGTATAATAGTAAACACTAATTTTTTGACACGCTGCTTCCGTGGGCCGACGTAGGCATCGGCCCCTACAAAAAGACAGTGGTCATGGAAGGGAAGGTGGCTGTGGAAAAATTGACCTGTGCGTTTTCCGGCCATCGCCCGGAAAGACTGCCCTGGGGCAGTGATGAGACCGATCCCAGATGTGATGCCCTGAAGGTACAGATGGAAAAAGCGCTGCGGCAGCTTTGTGAAAACGGCGTAACGCATTTTATCTGCGGCATGGCCCGGGGGACGGATCAGTATTTTCTGGAGCTTCTTCTGGAGCTGCGGGAGGAATATCCGTTTTCCATTGAAGCAGCCATTCCCTGTCCCGGACAGGACCGTCTGTGGTCCCGGCAGGAACAGGAACGCTATGGATGGCTCCTTGAGAAATGTGATGTGGTCACATGCCGGGAGCCGCAGTATTCCGAGGGCTGCATGCTGCGAAGAAACCGGTACATGGTGGACCGGGCGGATATCCTTCTGACGGTGTTCGACGGTTTGGAGCAGGGCGGAACTGCCGCCACTGTGGCCTATGCTCGTCAAAAGGGGCTTTCCATTATTCCCATCTGGCGTTAAGTGCCCAGCAGGGGACGGAGGAAGCCATCCTCGCCGCCTCGGGTGATCTCACCGCCGATGAGCTTGTTCTTGTAGAGCAGCAGGGTGACATATACCGGTTCGGAGTTTTCTTCGGGCCAGTTTTCGATGCGGTATACATACTGCATAACACGCTTTCCCTGATACTTGGTGAGGTCGAAGCCCTGGGACTGCTGCAGGGCGTTATACTGTTCATAAACCTCTGTGAATTCCTTGGGGATCTGGACCTCCTGGGTTCGGATGGGCTCCTGGGACACGGTGTAGCCCAGCCCGGAGAGGAATTCCACTCTGGATTCCGGGGTGGACAGCTTGGTCGCCGCGGCGGGTTCCAGCTCGGTGCCGGTGCCTCTGTTGGCAAGGAACACGATGAAGAGGATCACTGCGGCAGCGGCTGCCACAATGCCGATGAGCTTGGGCTTGGATAGTTTGGCGGTAAAGATGACCATGGGGATGCCTCCTGATATGGATTTTATTATTTTTGCTTCTGGGCAAGTCTATTCCCCGGGTGGACAGCCTAGAACAAATCTGGAAAACTACCGTAGGGGGCGATGCCTACGTCGACCCGTAAACGATGGAGAGCCGTGCGGGCGGAGATGGACATCCGCCCCTGCGATCAATGGGGTGAAAATGATGCGATTGGACAAATTCTTGTCCGAGGCCGGCGTTGCCAGCCGAAAGGAACTGAAAACCATGATCCGGCAGGGACGGGTCACGGTAAACGGAGTAAAGGCCATGAAACCGGAGGATAAGGTGGACGAGAACAGCTCTGTGGTGGCGGTGGACGGTGTGAAGGTTTCCCTTCGGGGACAGCTTGTTCTCATGCTCCATAAGCCGGTGGGCTATGTGACCTCCACCGCAGACCCCAGAGACAGGACCGTTATGGAACTGCTGCCGGAGGAATATCAGGATCTGTTTCCGGTGGGACGGCTGGATAAGGACACGGAGGGACTGCTCCTGCTCACAAACGACGGAGACCTTTGCCATAAGCTGACTTCCCCGAAGCATCAGGTGGAGAAGGAGTATTATGCCGAAACGGATGGTGTCGTAGACGAGACGGATGTAGAGGCCTTCCGCAGCGGCATTGAATTACGGGACGGCACCAAATGTCTGCCAGCAGAGCTGAAAAAAACGGAGGGTGGCTGCTATGTCACTGTCCGGGAGGGTAAGTATCACCAGGTCCGCAGAATGCTGGCATCTCGGGGGAAACCTGTCACCTACCTTCGGCGGGAGCGGGAGGGCCAAATTCTTCTGGGAGACCTGGAAAAAGGGAAATGGCGTATTTTGGATTCGAAAGAAATCGGCAAATTGCTGTAAAATTACACAGAAAAAAGCCCAAAATTTCGTCCAGTGGTCAGATTTCACAAAGGTTTTTGAAAACCTTTGGTAAATTGGATACTATACAGATGGAATTTCGTGTGCTAGAATAACAGCATCTTAAACAAGCAAAGATGGGGGTATATTATGTCCAGCGTATCTATGAAGCATATTTATAAGAAATATGCAGGCGGCGTTATCGCTGTCACCGATTTCAACCTTGAAATCGAAGATAAAGAATTTATCATCCTGGTCGGTCCTTCCGGCTGTGGTAAGTCCACCACCCTGCGTATGATCGCAGGCCTCGAGGAAATCTCTGAGGGCGAGCTGTACATCGACG
>CAZEPQ010000001.1:0-56067 GCA_964514175.1 uncultured Oscillospiraceae bacterium | reverse complement strand
TATGTTGGAGATAAGGAAGGGCTGCTGCAAAAATTTGCATTTTGCAACAGCCCCGTTTTGTGGTATCAATCTAATACAATTGCGGCATCGTAGCCACTGCGAACAGCCTGTGTGACCTGCTGAGGCTTCGTACAGCCGCCGATGGGGATGAGGTGGGAGTTTGCCCGCGGAGCTGATCTACCGCCGTAGCGCTGGCTCGGAGGCCCAGAGGGCAGATGACAGTATCGGCAGGAAACAGATTTCTCGCAATTCAGGACGACCTATACGCCAAGCAAGTTGAGGATGTGGATCTGCGACTGAACAAAAATGTAAATGGTTCTCCCTTTTTGTATGTCATAGCATTTGGGCGGACACGTCTATGCGTGTCCGCCCAATGGTTAAAGGAAAGAGGATAGGGTATGAGAGTCTATGCTAATTATGCCTCAAAGGGACTCTTTTCAGGCTTGTCGCCCACGTTGACATCCGGGGTATTGGAAGCTACGCAGTACCAAGTCTCTCCGCCTTCTTTATAGTACATGGTGTTGCAGTCTGCACCAAAGGTCTTGGGGAAAGCAAACATGAACAGGAAGTGTCCGCCCACCAGTTCCAGCCAGATGTTCTTGCCGGAACCGATTTCCTTGATCTCAACGTCGCTCAGAGGCATCTGGAAGGGATCGGGATTGCCGCCACCCAACAGTGTTACAACAATGCGGACGTCGTCGCCCTGCTCTGTAACATCAAACTTCATCATGGGGTTATCCTGAGGCTCAGCTACACGCTTCATGGGGACAAGATCCAGGCTCTTGCCGAAGGGCGGCATGTACATGTAGACGGTATTCTTCAGAAGTTTCTGCTGAAGTGCGATCATAGCCCAGCAGATGGAGTGGCCTTCGAAGTCGATGGGTTCGCCGGACTTCTCGTAATCAACAAAATACTCGTTGATGAGCTTCATGGACCGCTCATCGGGCCACATAGCCTTAAAGCGGAGTGCATTCTTGCGGATAAGCTCGGGGTCGCTGAAGTTGGGAGCGCCGCCAGCAGGCTTGCCGCCGGGACCGCCAGGACCACCGCCAGGACCACCGCCAGGGGCACCACCGGGACCACCAGGGCCGCCGCCGGGACCGCCAGGGGCACCACCGGGACCGCCAGGACCACCGCCAGGGGCACCACCGGGACCACCAGGGCCGCCGCCAGGACCGCCAGGACCGCCAGGACCGCCGCCAGGACCACCAGGACCGCCTGCGGGCTTACCGCCGGGTCCGCCGGGAGTAGGCTCAGCCACATAGCCGAGATCTGCTGCTACCTGATTAAAGTTAAAGCGTTTGATTTCTGCCATAATAAATTCCTCCTGTCGTGTGGAAAGTCCGCTTGGTTTCCGATTACACCCCCATTATTCCCCAGATCATGGGCTTCCGTCAAGAAGGTACAAACCGGTGACAATGGGCATATGCCCCCTTTTCGCAGGAAATGAGAAGACAGAGCGAGATTTGAGGAGCCCATATTGTTTGCAAAAAATACATATTAATGGTATCTGTTTTCATGAAAATGTGGTATAATTGCACTAGCTTATCCGCATAAGGACAGGAGGGGGATTATGGAATTTCAACACTGGTGTCAGGATATCGATCATCCGTCCATAATCGGTGTCGGCGCATATGCACAGCAGTCAATCCCGGATGAACTTTACGGTGTCATCAGCGCTTTGCTTTTAAGAGCAGGCGCCATGGGTAGGGACATTCAGGATCGGCTGAGATATTTGGGGTTTGATCTTCCTGACAGGGCGTTTCGCGTGGTGCAGTATACCTTGGCGGAGCCCGGAGTCCGAGCCTTGTCCGGTCGCTATCGACACAACTGTCAGCTGAATATGTACAGTGCCCTGCGGGAGCATTTGGTCGTGGAGCTGAAGGATACGCCCGGTGGCATTTTGGTGCTATTGATGGGCTACATGTTCGGCATTCTCTATACCGGGGATCAGGATGAGAAGGTGACGGAGGCGTGTTGTGAGGCAGTGCAATATGCCCAGAAAGCGCTGGGCTTCCGGGCCTACGTTACCGTAAGTGGCCGATGGGAGATGGTTGAGGGAATAGAGACCGCCTACAATATGCTGCAGGATGTGGAAAAGAGCCGGAACTTCTACGTGGATAAGATACCACAGGCCTATGTGATCCCAGACAATGCCCTGGACAAGCTTTCAGATGTTCGACAGCGTTCTCAGTTTGAGCAGACATTCTTCCAGTCAACAGAGCGGATCTGCGGCAGTGTTCAGGCGGGAGATGTTCAGACTGCACAGCAGTACATACAGGAGCAACTCCAGAAGATTGCCGAAAACAGCATTGGCATGCCCTATCCCACAACGCTGGATCTCACTACCAACCGGTTTATTTCGCTGCTGCAATACCGGCTGGCGGAGCAGGACCTGGCGGATTGGAGATATATTTCCCAGATCGACTTTAGCCGCGAACTGGTGTCCCGGCACAATTTGAAGGACTACCTTGCGGTCAGCGAGACCATTGCGCAGCGATTGGTGGAGCATGCCAAACTCCGTTCGGAGCAGCGACACGATCGGCTTATGCGGGATATAAAGAAGTATGTAGAAAATAACGCCACGGACATGAACATGGGGATTGCAGCGGTGGCAAGAGAATTTAAACTCAAACCCAGAGATGCGGCAGAGTCCTTCCGGCAATACTTTGGTGAGAGCATCAACGATGTTCTGCATAGAACCAGAGTTAAGAAGGCCAAAGAATTGCTGCTGACCACAAATGATTCCGTTCAGGACATTGCAGAGGCAGTGGGCTACTGTAGCTTGGCTACCATGTACCGTGCGTTTACCAATGTGGAGGGAGTGGCTCCCGGTAAGCTACGGCAGAAAAAATGATAATACGACCAACGGGTGTGCTGCAAGGCTTTTTGCAGCACACCCGTTTATGCATTTTCGGCAGGCTTTTTTGTGGCATTCGGCAGTAGGATATCCAGGAAATCACGTCCTTTTTCTGACAGAACGTATTCAACCCGAGGTGGGAATATGTCATAGCGCTTCTGATAAACAAAGCCCATATCCCGTAGCTCGCCCAGTTGGGCGGCTAATACGCCGCGCGAGAGGTTTTCAAAATGGGCCTGAATGCTCCCGAAGCGCAGGGGGACAGAAAGTAGCGTTAGGATGGGTAGCATCCAACGACTGGACAGGACACGTTGACAGTCAGAAAAGTCCGGAGCGGTTTCCGTGTTTTTGTGATAGGTTTTGTCCCAGCGAGCCAGAGCTTCCAGCATAGGAACGAGCCGGCGTCCCTGGCCTGACAGCGTATACTCAATGACCTGAGGCGGTTGGGCAGAGGTAACGATCCGCAGCACCAGCCCGTCTGTCTCCAGCTTGCGAAGCTGTCGGGTCAGTACGTTCGGTGCGGCTTTTGGAATGCTGTGGGTCAGGGTGCTCCAGCGGACAGTTCCCCTTGAAAGGTGATACAGAAGCTCCAATTTCCATTTCCCATTTAGCGAGTCCATATGGGGATGTGTGCCGGAATTCTGTGCAAAGACCATGTCAACGCCTCCTTTCTGCCTGATTAAATTATACTTTATATCCCTTTTTTGCGGCTTTTCAATTCTCGCACATTCTTTTCAAATGTGTCAAAAAGTTCGGAAAACACCCCAAAATGGGGGAAACTACTCATTGTCATCAAAATGTGCGTTCTTGACCTTTTCCTTTGTTCTAGGTAAATTTAGAAATAGAAAGACCGAGATTCACTTGGTCTCGGAAAACATTATTAAAGGAGGAATTACGTTGAGCAAACAGTATACGGCGCAGGAAATGGCAGACCGTTGTCTGATCATTCGCGAGGTCCAGAATATTGTGGGTAAAGTCGCACACTGCGACATGCTTGCAGACTATGATCTGGTTCCCCAGTTTTGGAGCAAGAGCGAGGATGTGTGCCTGGGATTTAACAATGGTTATTTTAAGGGCGCAGAGGCTGTAAAGGGCTACTACGATCAGAAACTTCAGAATGCCAAAAAGCTTACCAAACTTGTTATGGAAAAGTGGGCAGACCACGACAAGGTGAAGGGAAAGACCGAGGAAGAGATGTTTGGTGCCGGCTATGTCAAAGGTACCGATATGCACTCTCCCATCATTGAAGTAGCCGAGGATATGCAGAGTGCCAAGGCGCTCTGGCAGTTCCAGGCAGCAGATACCCGCGTCACTTCCAGAGGCCCTCTGAGTATTTGGAAGATCGGTTACATGGCTGCGGATCTGGTTATTGAAGACGGCGAGTGGAAGATCATGAACCTGCTGTACGCAGTGGATATTGATCATCCCTGTGCAGAGCCCTGGACCGAAGAAAGCAAGTATCCCGAGCTGAAAGAGTTTGCTGCCTTCGACATTCCTGAGCCTGTTCCCAATGTCCAGAAGGAAGTTTATAAGGCATACAGCGTGGATCGGCCTTATCAGGAGCCACCGCAGATGCCTGTTCCTTACACCACCCTGGCTGAGACCTTCAGCTACGGTATTTGAGAGGAGGCTAAATAATGGAATTCAAGTATACAACCCATGAAGCCTTTGGCGGAACTTATGACAGATATGAGTGCCAGTCCATGATTCATATGAAGCCCAGTAATTCCAAGCCCGAGGACTTCTCTCCCGAAGTTCGTGCTTGGCGCGCCTACCAGGTGGAGGAAGTAAAGAAGGTCCTCTCCAAAAAGGCTTATCTGGAGCATGCCAACCGTCGCGCTGAGATTATCGATACCCTGTGGACCAAGGAGCAGGCTGACACTGCTTCCTATGGCCGTAACTGGGGCTACTATGTGGGTATTGAGAATATCCGTAAGTACTATGTGGACAGCAATCCCTTCGGCGGCGTAGGCACCGATGTCTGCCATCCCTTTACCACCTATATGATCGTCATCTCTGACGATAACAAGACCGCTCAGGTCACATGGTATTCCATTGGTTATGAGATCAACCCCGCAAACGACACCGAGACCGACTGCTACTGGGACAACCAGCGCTGCGGCGCTGACCTGGTTTACGAGGATGGTCAGTGGAAGATCTGGCACTATTTCGCAGGTACAGACTTTGCCCTGCGTCCCGGCTTCCCCTATGCCACTCTGAAGACCGAGGAGACTACTCCCTGCGACAAGTATCTGGAGAAGGAATTTGGCGAGCCCACGGAGAAGTTCGAGGCATATACCTCTTTCTACAACTACTTCCCCTATCCGGAGCTTACCATGGAGCATGCGACCTTCGCGGATACCATCAGCAATGGCCTGGAGGGCAACCCGGGCTACAAAGGCTAAGGAGGGATCATCATGAGAAAAAACATTGATTTAGAGACAAAGCTGGCCATAATTGAAGCTGGTCAGAACTGTGAAAAGGTTCACGCATGGCATGCGATCCTTCATGCCTCCGGCCACACCACCGAGGAGATCGAAACTTTCTGGGCCAAGTACCGGGATGACCTGTACTGGGGCTACAATATGACCGGCAACTATGGCCGTGACGAAGTTATGACCAACTGGGCCAATGGTCTTGAGGGCGGTGGCCGCCGGATGTTTGAGGTTTTCAACGAGATGTATCCCGAGACCGTGAATATGGATCCCCTGCCTCTTTCCGAGTATTCTCTCCACGCCATTGGTACTCCCATCGTTGAGGTTGGCGAGGATCTCTTGACCGCCCGTGCCCTGTTCTACTCCACCGGTATGCTCTACCGCCGTATCTCCACCAGCGGTAAGCAGATGGCTGTCTGGATGCTGGAACGTTACGGTGAGGACTACGTCCGTGAGGATGGTTTCTGGAAGATCCTCCACGAGTGCGTGCTCAATGATGCTGGCGGTGCACAGGATGTTACCAACTTTGCCATTGACTGCTACAATAAGTTTAAGGGCGGCGGACGTCCCCAGCCCGGCGGCAATGGTGGTGGCCCTGGCGGTCCTGGTGGTGCGCCTGGTGCAGCAGGTGGTCCTGGCGGTGCTCCCGGTGGTCCTGGCGGTGCTCCCGGCGGTCCTGGTGGTGCGCCTGGTGCAGCAGGTGGTCCTGGCGGTGTTCCCGGCGGTCCCGGCGGTGCTCCTGGTGGTCCTGGCGGTGCTCCTGGTGGTCCCAGCAGTGCCCCCAAGAAGGGGCAGGCCTATTCCAAGATGGCAGAGGGCCCCAAGCAGGGCAGATTGCCCGCATCCCACCAGACCTGGTCTCCCGTTCAGCCTGCACAGGATTCCACCCCTTGGCCGGAACCCTTCGTTACGCTGGATGATGTGAAGGTTCACTACTGCGTAGGTTTGGGTGAGAACAAGGGTGCTCAGCCCAAGAAGAAACCCTGATAGCTTACATCCGTTCCGGCAGCGGTTTCGCTGCCGGAATTTTTCATATGCAAAAGTGTCACGATTTTGTATTGAGCAAAAAGGAAATGTGCGAAAAAATAAGCGCCCCCAAAGAGGACGCAAAAGGGTACAATGGAGATTAGAAGAGAAAAAGACGCAAAACAGAAAGGCGGCCGCAAAGTTTAAAGGTCATATTTCGTTCCTTGCGAATGCTTGGCGGTTTGTGATATGATATTAGCGGAGCTAAAATGAGGAGGTATTTTACACTGTGGATTTGCAGAAAGAATATATAAATAAAACTGGTACTGTGGAAGACATGCTTGCCCTGTTACAGGACGGGGATGTAATCTGCGGAGGCGGCGAGCTCTGTGAGCCGCAGTTGTTCTACGAGAATTTTCACCGGGTTGCACCGAAGCTGCAGGACATTGAGCTTGTTAAAGGAAAACGGGGCAGCGGATACGTTTATCCCTTTATGGAGATGCCGGAGTTGAAGGGGCGCCTGAATCTGGTCTGCCACCTCTACGACGGAGCACTGCGCAGGTGCCATGAGATGGGGATTGCATCTCATCTTCCCTCTAACCTCCATGACATGATGCGGCGGAGAACGGACTACAAGCCTATCGTTCACAAATTTATCGCCGCGGCTACACCTATGGACGAAAACGGAGATTTCTCAATCTCCGGCAGTGGCATGTGGGAGGAAGACGCCTATCTTCACGCAGAAACGGTGATACTAGAGGTTAGTCCCAATCTGCCCCGGTTCCCCGGTGCGCTGGAGATTCCGCTGGAGAATGTAGATCTGATCGTAGAGGCAGATTATCCTGCCACCATCTACAACGTGCGAAGCACGCCCAGTGCGATAGATCTGCAAATTGGCGCTTACGCCGCAGAGTTTGTTCACGATGGAGATTGCATTCAGTTGGGGCTGGGAGGCATGCCGGATGCCGTGGGTAACTCCTTCTTTGATAAGCACGATCTGGGCCTGCACACAGAGCTGTTCACGCCGGTCATGGGCGATCTGATCGAGGCGGGTGTTATTACCGGTGCCAGAAAGAATATAGACACTGGAAAGCATGTGGGCAACTTCATTCTTGGGGATGAAAAGCTTTACCGCATCATGTCTTCCAATCCCCAAACCTGGTTTCGGCAGGCCAGCTATACCAACGATCCCTTCGTAATTTCCCGCATCGATAACATGGTTTCCATCAATACTGCTATGGAAATTGACCTGACTGGACAGATCTGCTCAGAGACAATGGGCCCGAAGCAGTATTCCGGTACCGGTGGTGCTTTTGACTTTGCATACGGTGCGCAGCACTCCAAAGGAGGCCGGGGAATCATTGCCATTGCATCCACGGCTAAGAGCGGGACGATCTCCAAGATCAAGCCCATCCTGACACCCGGTTCTGTGGTGACCATTTCCCGGAATATTGCGGATATCATCATCACCGAGTACGGTGTGGCATATATGCGTGGCCGCACGGTGAAGGAACGAGCTATGCAGTTGATCCAGATTGCCCACCCGGCGTTCCGGGATGAATTGCGGTTTGAAGCGAAAAAGCTGGGATATATTTGATGCAAGAAGGCGGTGCCGCATTGCACATAAAGACCGGACGATAATCTGTAATAAGATCCTCCCAAAGTAAACCAAGGAAATACCAAGGTCTACTTTTGGGAGGTCTTTTGTTATCAGTGCAGATACACAACAATTTCCGGATCTGCGCCGCATAACGATTTCCTTTCATAACCCCATTATAGTTTTCTGAGTGGGTAGAAAAAATAGTTCTTTCCCACTTGCAGACAGGTGAAGTCATGGACTGCTCCGACCAGCGGTATATTGTTTGCACAGACTCTACACACCCAGCTCGAAAGGGGCGGTGGTCATATTCAGGCTCTGCTCTGTCCTTTTCGGCCAGCACAACCGTCCCCAGATGCCTCTGAACGCAAATTGTTTTTACAGGGTGACTTCTTCCTGGGGAGGTTCCAGAAGCTCGATCAGCACGCCGTTACAGTCCCGGATGAATAGCACACGCGTGCCGTTCATCTCTGTTTCCAGTGCAATTTCGGTACCGTTCTGTACCAGCTTGCTTTTTAATTCATCCATGCCTTTTACGGAAAAGGCGATATGCTTTGTACCGACTGTCTGCAGGTCTGAATTTGGCATGAGGCGATCCGTGGGCAGCGGTTTGGGGGTCTTGTACTCAAACAGTTCAATCTGAAAACCGTCTTTCTCCAAAAAACATATATGTGCTTCCAGCGGGGGGATAAAGCCGTCGTCCCTGAGCAACTGAAACCCCAGATTATCGGCGTACCACGCAAGGCTCTGCTGCATGTTGTAAACGCTGATCCCGGCGTGAATTACCTTTTCGATTTCATACATTACCTCGTTCTCCTTCCTTTTCTTTGGGAACGACGGGGCCGTTCTCAGAGACACAAAATATAAAAGTATGCCAGGCGGTATACTTCTTCACGGTATTATTGTACCACAAATGCAAAAAGAATCTACCACTGATGCAAATTCTTTGTTGCGTCTGATTGTAAAAAAGAGGTGCTGCCTCTTTTGATTCCTGAGAATCATTTTGAGACAGCACCTTGTAATTCCTATGGTTTAGGCAGCCAGATAATCGTCGTATGCAGCCTGTTTTGCAGCAATGGCAGTTTCGATGCCCATGTCGTAAAGGGTCTGGACAAATGCGTCCCACTCGGACAGGTCGGTCTGGCCATAGATGAACTTCAGAACGTGTTCTGCGATATATGTGGAAATATCGGAAGCAACAGTATTATAGGCTTCCTTCTGCTCGGTGGTCATAATAGCACCGTTGGGGAAGTCAGCAGCATGGTCGCAGTCCTCTGCGTAGATGTTGATGGCATCCCACTGAGCATCGGTGTACTGTGCGAAGCAACGGTCATAGTCGCTGAGGAAGGGCAGGCGAGTACGGTTGGAGGTGGCGTACAGATAAGCAGCCAGCGCATAATCGTAACCGTCGGGATTTGCGATAACAATGTCGGTGAAAACAGGTTCGCCATCCACCATGTTATAAGAGAAGCCTTCCTCACCGTAGTTCATCAGGTAGTAGCCCTCGTCAGAGTACATGTAGTCGATAAGCTGAAGCAGAGGCGTGGGGTCGTCAACATTTACGTTAATGCTCCAGCAGTTTGCATCCATCAGGCAAGAGGTAGCGCCGCCGCAGATGTGCAGCTCGTCACCAGCGTTCTGGCGAGGCATAGCCATAGCTACCATTTCAACGCCGATAACCTTGTTGGAAACTTCCACGATTTCAGGAACCTTAATGTTAATGGAAACCTGGCCGCTGAAAATACCGGACAGATCAGCCTGATCCAGGCTTACAAAGTCCTGATAAATAATGCCTTCAGCATACCATTCGCTTACCATCTCAAGGTAATCCAGGAACTCGGGCTGGAGGATGCCCAGCATAACGGTATCGCCGTCCAGGTACCAGCCGGAAATATCCTCGTCATCCAGGCCGGTGTTGATGCCGAAGCCTGCGCCCAGCTTGCTGTCGCCGCCGGAGGAGGACAGGCCCAGGCCTGCGCCGGTCTGATTGTAAACTACGGTCAGGAGCTCATGGAACTCTTCGTAGGTGGTGGGAATATCCAGGCCGGAGCCTTCCAGGAAGTCCTTGCGAATCATAAATCCATCAATATCGCCGATGTCTTCATACATTTCAGGGAAGGATACCATGGCGCCGGATTCGCTGGTCAGGGTCTTCTTGGCTTCCACATACTGATTCAGGGTGTAGCTGTAGTTGGGCATGGAGTCGAGATCGCCAGAGTAATCATACAGGAATGCATCCTCGTAAACAGCATCGTCGATACTGCCGGAATAATACTGCATGGCATCGGTGATCACATCGGGCAGGTCATCGGATGCAAACATGAGCTGGAACTTCTCACTGGCAGTATCAACGCTTGCCAGGTTGAACTCAAAGCTGATATTCGTGCGCTCTGCCAGAGAAACGAACACGCCAACATCCTCTGCGGGATTCTCAACATATTCTGCGAAGGGTTCGCTGTACCAGATGGTATAGGTTGTGGGCTCATCCACGATGGGAAGCTCAACCGCAACCTTCTGAGGGCCGGCCTCTTCAACAGGGGCTTCCTCTGCGGCAGAGGGTGCTTCTTCGACAGGAGCAGCCTCCTCCACGGCCGGAGCTTCTTCTGCAACGGGCTCGGAAGCCTGGGTCTCTTCGGCAGAAGCGGTGGCTTCTTCAGCGGTGCTGGCAGCGCCGCCGCAGGCAACCAGAGAGAATACCATGCAAAGTGCAAGCAGCAGTGCGAGTAATTTCTTCATAACAATTCTCCTTTACTTAGTTTTGATGAGTGCGCCGGATTACAAATTCCCCTCATCTAGGAATTTTTTCATAAAGTCATAGGTATCGGTCCAATCCTGAGGCAGGAAGCTCTTTGCCTCGGACAGGGTGGTGTAGGGTTCTGGGGGCACGGGGAAGTAAGGAATGCCATGATCCTTATCCAGCTCGTAATGGTAGGTGGTGGGTGCAGAAGGCTGTGCGCCGGGCTTTGCGGGCTGACCCTTTGCGGCGTCGATCTTCTCCTGGGTCATCCATTCCCGCGCCTTCTTCTGACCGGATTTCACATTCCGGAGGAAATCCGTATCCAGCTCTGCGGTCCAGCGGTCACAGACATGGTGATGGAGGATCCACCACTTGCCGTTTTCATCCTTGATGAAATCCTCGGCATAGTAGGCAAAGTCGATGCGGAAGCCGCTGCCCTGCTGGGGCGGAGGGCCTTCCTTCTTTTCACCGCCGGCAGGAGGCATGGGGGGCTTGGGCATCTCTGCGGGGAGTTCCTCTCCGGGGGCGATCATGGGGCCCATGTACATATCGCCGCCCATAAGCTCGCCGCCGATGGAAAGCCAGGTGCCCTTGGCGGACATGCCGTCCTCTGCAATTTCAATGCAGGGGGTGGTGACCTGATGGATGATAGCGTTACCCTTGGCGGGACGGTAGAAAGTGCCGTCGGTCATCATGCAGGACTGGTTATCAAAGAAATCCACAGATCCCTGGGCATCGAACACGCCCAGAGGCCCATATTCAGAATTTGCATCGGGATGCCAGTAGGCAAAGAGGTTCCGGGCAATGTAGGAATCCTGTCCGCAGGAATGGAAGAATTCATACCGGGCCATTAGATTCTGGATCTCATTGTAGTCCTTGTTGCGCTGAACTTGTTTTTCGAGAATTTCCAGGCGTTCTTCAACAGTCATTTGCAGGTCTCCTTTCTTTCGTTACAGGCGGTCTTTTCCGATAAAAGGTGTATAGGTGTTGTTATTGTCCAGGGTCTCGTAGGGCTCGGGCCAGGGACAGGTGTTCTGAATGGGCATCAGGAACTCATACTCCCGATGCAGGGGGCCGGGATCATCCAGCATCATATCTCTCGGGCCAGCTCCACCGGTATCCGGGGGAGGGCCTTCCGGTGCTGCTCCGCCAGGACCGCCAGGGCCACCGGGACCACCGGGTCCGCCTTCGCCCTTATCCTTGGGGGTGGAGTTGACACTGTTGGGGCCGGCACCGGCTGCATCCGCATCCGGGGGAGGCGATGCGGAGTTGCGCATATTGGGATTTGTGGCAAGATGATATGCCTCTAGGCCCCAGTTTGCGTCGTCATAGTTGCCCTGGAAATCCGGGCAGACATGCTCGTGGAGGTACTTCCAGTGTCCGTTCTCGTCACAGACGAAGTCGGCGCCATAGCGCTCCCACATGAAGATGGCACGGCGGCGCTGCTGAGGCTTCAAGTATTCATAGATGTTGCCGGGGGTCAGGAAAGCGCCACGGGCAGACTTTCCGTCGTCCGCCACCTCGATGATCTCGCTGGAGAGATTATGCACGGGAGAGAAGTTTAGAGGTCTGGGATCCATACCCATAACATCGGGATAGAGCTTATAGAGCTTCATGTAGTTTGTGAAGGTAGGAATGTCCCACTCGGTCACGGAGTTCAGATAGACCTTATAGCCGCCTCTCCACCGGCCAAAGCCGTGGGCCCAGGAGCAATCGTCAGACAGGTCCCAAATGTTATCCCATTCTTCCACAGGCCAGTTTCTGGCGTGGGTATAGGCATGGATGGCTTTGAGATTCTCAATCTGCTGGCTGCCGTCGGCGTTATGGATGCGCTGATGTAAGCTCAGATGGGTCTTCATCGTTTCAGAACCTCCTTCTTATAGTTGGGATGTCCCTCCGGCGCCATGCTTCCGGCTACAGTGTAGGTGTCATAAGGCAGAGGCATGGGGGGATAGTTGTCAGAGAGATTATAGCGGGGATTGTGGACCGTCATGGGGATGTCAGGGGTGCCGAACTCATCCCGGAAGGGATCGGGTCCGGTCAGCGGTTCCAGGGTGCCGGTCTTAAAGTCTGTTCCGGCTTCCACAAAGAAGTCGCTGCACACGACCAGATGCCAGATCTTCCACTGACCGTTTTCCTTAACAAAGTCAGCAGCCATATTGTCCATGGTCCAGTAGGCCTTGGCGGTGCCATCCGGCTGCATCAGGGTTTCGTGTCCGGGGGTATACCACAGGCCACGGGCAGTTTTTCCGTCTCCGGCAATGTAGATCATGGGGGTGGTCACAGTATGGAAGGAACAGGCGCCGTAGCCCAGGTTCAGATTGTTCACTTCCACCTCAGGCTTAACCGCATGAATGGCCTCAAGGAGCGCATACTGCTTTTTGGTGTGTTCGATCACATAATAATTTGCGATGGAATCCATGCCCACATAATAACCCCAGTTGCGGCCATAGGATGCGGATGTTTTGTATTCCGGGGTGCTGACCCACAGTTCATCCAGCTCCCGGCGGCGCTGGTCACCTGCATAGTAGAAGGCACGGCGGGCCATGAGTTTTTTAATTTCTTCTTTATCCATTACCCGAATGATCAATTCATCATCGGTATACTGTCTGTCCTCGTAGTAATTCATGTTCAAGCCTCCTTTTCGCAGCCGTAGGAGAATGTGTCGGCAAATGTCTCATAGGGCACCGGGGGCTCCGGCAGGGGTGCCATGGGGCGGCCTGGATAATAAACCTCCCGCAATACCTGGGGACGATTGGGTGCCGGAGGTACAAAGGACTTGGCCCCGGCCCATTCCGGAAGATCGGGATAGGGCTCGATTTCGGCGTCTGCCCAGCTTCTTCCGCCGGGAACCAGTACGTCCGTCAGATTCAGCATATGCCATACCTTCCACTGACCATCTTCCCGGACAAAGTCACAGGCATAGACGCCCAGCTTCCAGAAGGCCAGAGGTCCCTGCTCTGTCAAATCGTTGTAGGTGCCACGAGAATACCAGATTCCCTTGGCGGTTTCCCCGTCTCCGGCGATCTCAATGACGGCGGTATCCATGGGCTTGACGTCCATGGAGCCGGCGCCGAACTGTTCCTCTTCGGTAAGCTTTCCCATCCGATCCGGGAAAGCCTTTTTCAGAAATTCAGTTGCCTCCACTGTGTGCTGATGGACAGCCTCGTAATATCCCTTGACCGCATCAGCGCCGTCATAATAACCTGCATTGGTGCCCAGGCAAACGTCCGCTCTTTGGGACCAGAACTGCTGAACCATATCCTTCTCCTGCTTCAGGAGGATGGTATAGCAGATCTTACCCATGAGATTTTTTAAATCTCGCTGATCCTCAAAGATACCGACCAATTGCTCGCTTGTTAAAGATTTCATCATTCGACCTCGCTTTCTGTAGGATGGAGCTGTTCAGAAAAAGCTCTATTCAGAAACAGTGATACATCTAAATTATAAAAAAGGCACAAATTAATGTAAATATAAGACTCCCAAATGAGCAGTTTTGCCCGAAAATGAGCAAAAAGGACGACCCGCAGGCCGTCCTTACAATCATATTCCTTTCCTTTTGCGATATTCCTGCCGATACCGTCCGGGGTACATTCCCTCGATCCTGGAAAACGCCCGGTTCATGGTGGCAATGCTGATATAGCCTGCATCAAAGCAGATATCACGAACAGATTTCTTCGTGGTCAGAAGTTGCTCTTTGATGTATTCTACCCGTTTCTGGTGGATGACATTGGGAATGCTTTCCTGGAAGTAGCCACGGAAGGTGGAGGACAGCTTTTCCTCGGTCATGTGAAAATTCTCTGCAATGCTTGCAATGGATAACATGGAGTCTGTCAAATTCCGCTCAATGTATTCCATGATCTGACGCATATGGGCACTCTGCTGAAGATCCTTGCGCTGCTGGGCATAGTCGCAAATCTCATCCATTTTCTTGTGGAAGGTTTCTCGAAGTGCATGTTCGTTTTCGGCCTCGATAACCTCCTGTAACAGCCGAAACTGCTGGATAAACAGCCTGTCGATCAGGTCTGCTCCCACCAGCGTCAGTTCCAGCGCATGGCAGAATCGAAGCGCACGCATATGGACCCCGGAGACCCGTGGGAATTTGCCGACCATAAAATGCAGGGCTTCGTCTAATGCCCTGTGAACCCGCTCCCGGTCCTCTGTCACCATGGCATTGCAGATCTTCTGGGAAATCTGACCAAAGAATTCCTCGTCCTCGTCCTGGGGTATGTCATCCCCCTGAAGATGCAGATCCTTCGGCTGTACCAGCAGCTCTACAGGTTTCTGAAGAAACCGTGCAAATACATGGGCTTCCTGGTTTTCCTCACAGCCACGGCTAATCTCCCACAGGGAGTCATACCGATTGCTGATAGACGCATGGGGCGTACGAACTCCACCCGCTCCGGCAACCAGTTCCTTTAGGCCCAAATAAATATCCTGAATTCCAAAAGCTGAATCTTCGGCGACTACGCCTTGAATGCGGCTGTTAATGTAATAGAAAAGGCCGTGTGTCCTAAGATATCTCGGCAGCGCATCCATCATGTCCTTTGCAAAGGTTTCCGCATGCTGAATGGAAAATGTCTCTGTTCCCATGGCAGGGGTTATGGTAATGACCCGGATGGGCGGCTTCGGCAAATCGACCCCAACCGCCTGAAGTTCTGCCAGGTACAGCTCAGATAAGCCATCGGAGTGAGTAAACAGTTCGTCAACCATATCCCGAGCCCTAACATAGTCCGAGAAGGTTCTTTTTTCGGTTCCCGTGTAGAAAATACATTCTGATAGTCTCATTCTGCTACCTCTTTGTGTCATTGATTCGACGGTTAGATATTTCGATCTCGATGTCTATTATAGCGCAGGCGGAAGTAAATCACAACTGAAATCCCTTCAATTCATGTGTAACGCAATGTCGTTTTTACTTTATCCTGCAGACATTCGTGAGCGATAGGGGGAAATAAGAGGGGTAGAGGCATAAAAGCGGGAAAACGAGATGTGGAGGATGCCCACAAGCTTTTATTGGCCCCCGGGGTAGTACGCTGCCAAACTTATCCTACTTGAATTTAGATTGCAGAAAAAAAGAGGCAGTCCGATGATTTGTGGTATTCGCCAGAATAACAGACGAGTCAGGGGCGATTTTGTGAGAAAACTCTCGCAAAATCGCCCCTGTTTCGTATTTCTCAAAAGGTTAGTGGTTCTGTATGCTTGTGCGGGTTTGGGGATATGGCACCCCTTAGAAGGATAACTCCAGATGCTGGGGTGGAATATCTACAGAAATCAGCTTGCCGCCAGAGGGGAGATTCAAAACCGTGCCAGGAGCATATACATCGCCCTTGACGTAGACTGTAACTCCCTCCAATGCATCGATATTACCCACAGGGCCTGTGGCGGTAACTGTCACGTGGGAATCTTCGGTAGCAACCCAAGTGGTTGCCGGATCCATGACGAGGATAGCATTTTCAATCCGACCCCGCATGTTTACATGCTTCATGGTAAGGGACATCGTTCTTTGAACATCCTCGTGGATAATATCTCCCTCCACCGTCATATCGGAAAGGGCAACCTTTACACCGTATACCGGTTCATATTCCGGAAGCTCCGTTGTATGTGCGTCGTCATTTACCACGGTATGAATCAGGGTCCCAATGTCAGAGGTTAGCTCGGCACCCCGAATGTCCAGATATGCGTTATGACTCTTAATGAGCATGCATTCTCTGCCCGTATGGATTCGACCGCCGTTTACAGAAAGCTCTGCAAGCTGATGGGTGTTGCCGTGGACGCTGTGGATCAGAGCGCCGTAATGGTCCGCTTCAAGGGTACACCGATTGAGATATTCGCGGCACTGTCCTGCCACGATCACGCCCACGGTGGCTTTCAGTCTGGAATCGTTGAGTACCACATTGCCCCCGTTGTCGCAGTAGGATGCATAGCCGAGTCCACGAATCTCCACGTCGCAGCGGTTTGCTTCCAGATAGAGATCCCCGTAGCACGCATCGGTGGAAAGACCGGCCCAACCCTCTGCGTAGATTTTGGAATCGTAAAAATAGGTATGTGAATCGCCTACGGACAGATGCGTACGGCAATTTCCGCCGATCCCCAGGCCGGGAGGTGGCTCCTTCATGGCTTTTCCTGCCCCGGGACGGACAGGCTGCGTTTTGTCCAAATGGCCGCCAAGGGTATTGAGTTCACAGTTGCGAATGATCATGGTGGAGTACTCTGTGGCAGAGGTGCAGGGACGGATGATACCGGACGTGGTAATCTTTGTGTTTTCCAGCACCACAGTGGAGCAGTTTGCCGCTTTGACACCGGCACTGTAGCCGGCAAAATCGTCTACGCCATCACCGTTGAGTTCAATGACTGCGTTACGGATGGTATATTTACAGTCATCATTAACAACGAATCCGTTGACGCCGGGCTCGTCAATTTTCATGGTGATGTCCTGTGCAAGCTCCGCAGAGAGAGTTCCCTGGATCTGAGCTTTTTCTCCCAGCTGAATCCCTTCCCGGCTGATTTCTGCCTGAGGCTCATAGGTAAACCAGTCCGGCAGTTCCGCAAGAGGAGAGCAATAGTTGTCCGGCAGAGGATACACATCGGGGGGACCGCCGAAGCCGCCCTTTCCCGGAATGATTTCCGCACGACAGCCGGGGCCGCAGGTGGCCGCCAATCCATAGGGTACATATACTTTTGACATAAAAATGCCTCCTGAAATTTAAGGTGGAGTATCTCCTCTTCGAGCATGTTGTTTGCCGAAGGGGAGGCATCTGGCTTATCCGCATGGGACAAGTTTATACCCAAAACGGATATGGACAGCTTTCGGCAGAAGCCTTAACTGAGGGATACGATTTCGGACAAGGGGGGATTGGGCACGCCGTCATAGGTCATGAAGAAGTCTTCGATGATATCGGCGATAAAGGCTTTGGCTTTCATCTGTTCTCTGGGACCGGGCTTGTTGTCGTTGTCATAGTGGACAAAGTAAGAACCGGGAACCTGAGTGCCGTCACCCATGGTATAGAGTACGGCATCGCAGATGTCTGCATCTTCCCCTACGTTCTTTTTGCCGGGGACAAAATCTTTCTTGGGTTTCACACCCAGAGGATACCCCGCAGGGCCGGTTTCCTTGCCGCCACAGGAGAAGCGTCCAATTACATCCACGTTGTTGAGCTTTAGGTACATCTTCAGGGTTTCAAGGGTACAGGTTGCTTCGTCGGTGCCATAGAAACCGCCGCCGTAGGTGGTAAATACGATGCCGTAAGGTCTGCGAGCAGCGTGATCCGCCATACCGGGAGAAGGAGCCTTGGTACGTCTCCAGGTAGCGCCCTCGGGCTTCTTGGCAGCTGCCGCGGCATCGGCCTTCTTGCTGTTCAGGTTGTCCTGGACCTCCTTCTCCAGAGCGCCGCCTGCGCCAAAGGAGAAGGCTTTGATGACAGACTGCAGCGGGAAGCCGCCTACGATGGGGCTGCCCAGGCAAATGAGATCGTAGTCGTCAAAGTAGAGCTGATCCTGAAGTCCTGCCCAGTCAGTGCTGCCGGCCACCTTTACAAAGGTGACCTCCCAGCCGTAATGCTCAAAGGTCTCTTTGAAGCACTCGGCGATTTTCTGGGTATTTTTTGTCATGGTTGCGTACATCAGAAGAACTCTTCTGGGGTTCATTACTGTTGCCATGGATGATCCTCCTTAAATTTTATCGTTGATTTCCCGAACGTGATGGCAGGAAACAAAGTGATTGGGCTTTACTTCCTCCAGCGCAGGGGATTCGGCTCTGCACTTGTCCGTTGCGTAGGGGCAACGGCCTGCAAACCGGCATCCGGGCTTGGGATCCACAGGCGAGGAGAGCTCACCCTGGAGCAGAATCCTTTCCCGTTTCACATCAATGTTAGGGATGGGAATTGCAGACAACAGTCCCTTGGTGTAGGGGTGCAGAGGCTCCTCGAACAGGTCATCCGAGGGACACTTTTCCACTACGGTGCCGAGATACATAACCAGAATGTCGTCAGAAATATGCTTTACGACAGACAGGTCATGGGTGATGAAGATATAGGTGAGCTTTTTCTCCTCCTGGAGATCCTGGAGAAGATTCAGGATCTGTGCCTGAATGGACACATCCAGAGCGGATACCGGCTCGTCACAGACGATGAACTTGGGATTCAGGGCCAGTGCCCGGGCAATGCCGATCCGCTGGCGGCGTCCGCCGTCCAGTTCGTGGGGATAGGCATAGGCCAGTCTTCTGGCAAGGCCAACGGTATCCATCAGCTCGTAAACCTTATCCTGCAAATCTGCCTTGTTCTTATATTCCTTATAGATTTTCAGAGGATCTGCGATCAGCTCAGAAACACAGTAGCGGGGATTCAGGGAGGAGAAGGGGTCTTGGAAGATGAGCTGCATATTCCGCCGCAGCTCCTTCCGTTCCTTTCTGCTGCCGCCGGAAATGGGCTTGCCCTCAAAGAGAACCTCTCCCTCGGTGGCATCGTGGAGTCCCAGAACGGTACGGCCAAGGGTAGACTTGCCGCAGCCGGACTCGCCAACGACACCCAGAGTCTTGCCTGCCTCGATGGTGAAGGAAACGTCATCAACGGCATGGAGCATGCCGGAGGGAGTCTTAAAGTACTTTTTCAGATTCTTAACCTCAAGCTGGGGTGCCATTATGCGTCCTCCTTTCCGTTCATTAGATGGCAGCGGACAAAATGTCCGGGCTCGATTTCTGCCATGGCGGGAGCCTGTGCGTCACAGTTTCCTTCCTGGCATTGGCTGCAGCGGGGATTAAACTTACAGCCTGCGGGAAGATTGGCAGGGTCGGGCATCAGGCCAGGAATGGGCTGGAGCCGCCGCTCCTTTCGATCCAGGCTGGGCAGGGATGCAAACAGGCCTTTGGTATAGGGATGGCTTGCATTGCGGAAAATGTGCTCCAGTGTGCCAAATTCCACGATCTCGCCGGCGTACATAACGGCTACCTTGTTGCAGGTCTCCGCTACAACGCCCAGGTCATGGGTAATGAGAATCATGGATGTGCCGAATTCGTCCTTCAGACCTTTCATCATGTCCAGTACCTGTGCCTGAATGGTGACATCCAGGGCTGTAGTAGGCTCGTCTGCCAGCAGAAGGGCTGGGTTGCATGCCAGGGCCATGGCAATGACCACACGCTGCTTCATGCCGCCGGAGAACTGATGGGGATAGTCCTTGCCACGGGATGCGGGAATGCCTACCTTCTCCAGCATTTCCAGGGCTCTCTGAATGGATTCTGCCTTGGACACATCGTTGTGGAGCTGGATGACCTCAGCGATTTGCTCGTCCACAGAAAGGACTGGATTCAGTGCAGTCATAGGATCCTGGAAGATCATAGAGATCTTGCCGCCACGGATTTTCTGCATCTCTTTTTCCGATTTTTCCAGTAAGTTTTCTCCCTCAAAGAGGATCTCACCCGAGGTGATTTTGCCGGGAGGTGACTGGATCAGTTGGAGGATGGCCTTGGCGGTGGTGGTCTTGCCTGCGCCGGTTTCACCCACCAGACCCAGTACATCTCCACGCTCCAGAGAGATATTCATGCTGTTTACAGCCGCAACGTCGCCATCCTCTGTGAAGAAGTGAACGGACAGGTCGCGTACCTCAAGAATTTTTTCGTTCATGTCGCGCCCCCCTTACTGCTTAAGCTTGGGATCCAGAGCATCCCGGAGTCCGTCGCCAAAAAGATTGAATCCAAACAGGGTCAGCATAATGGCCAGGCCGGGGAAGGTCGCCAGAGGCCAGAAGGAACGGATCAGGCTGCGGCCTGCGGAGACCATGGAGCCCCACTCCGGTGTGGGCGGCTGAACGCCCAGGCCCACAAAGGACAGGGAGGAGATCATTAGAATACAGCCGCCAATCCGGAGGGTCGTATCCACGATGACGGTGGAAAGAATGTTGGGCAGGATTTGCCGGAACATGATTCGTGCATTGGAGGAGCCGGTGACCTTGGCTGCCTCGATGTACTCCTGGTCCCGAATGCCCAGCACCAGCGCACGGAACAATCGGGCATATCCCGGTATACAGCCGATACCGATGGCCAACGCTGTATTGGTAACGCCGCCGCCCAGGGCCGCCGATATACATACCGCCAAAAGGAAGCCTGGAATTGCCATCATAATATCCATCAGACGCATGACAAGACCGTCATAGATACCACCGAAATAACCGGCGGAAATGCCAAAGATGCCGCCCAACACCAGACCGAAGATGATGGCCAGGACAGAAACCAGCAGAGAGACTCTGCCGCCGTAGATAATACGGGACAGGATATCTCGACCATACTCGTCAGTGCCCAGCAGATGTTCCTTGCTGGGCATCTCACGCATATGCAGAAGGTCCTGCGCCGCAGGATCGTAAGGTGCAATGAAATCAGCAAAAATAGCTGCCAGGATCAGAATCAGTACAATGGCAAGTCCCAGCATTGCCAGCTTGTTCTTTCTGAGTCGGCGCCAGGTATCCCGGAACTGGGATCGCTTGCGGTTCTGCTCCACCTGGGCAGAAGGGCTATTCGTTACATCGGTCATGCTTCAGCGCCTCCCTTCTCAGCAGTTTTCGCTTTCTTTTTCTTGCCTGTGGTATACTGGGCCATGATTCTGGGATCCACGAAACCATACACCAAGTCGGTGATCAGGTTGATGAGGCAGATCAAAGCCGCCAGAACCAGCACGATGCCTTCAATTACGGGGTAATCCTTATTGTTGATGGCAGTCATCATCAGAGAGCCCAGGCCATTCATATTAAAGATGGTCTCGACTACTACGGAGCCCGCAACCAGAATACCAAGCTGCGTGCCAACGGTGGTGATAACGGGAATCAGTGCATTCCGCAGAGCATGCTTCCGAATGACCACACCCTCCTTCTGGCCCTTGGAACGAGCTGTGGTGATATAGTCCTGACGGACCACATCCAGCATGGAGGAACGGGTCATTCTGGTGATGGATGCGATAAAGGAGGTGCCGGAAGCCAGTGCGGGCAGTATCCAGTGCTTCCAGGTCTCCGTGCCGGAGGCAGGGAAGATTTTTATATTGATGGAAAATGCGATCATTAGCATAAGGGCCAGCCAGAAGCCGGGCATTGCCGCAAAAACCAGGGAGAAGAAGGTGACGCCCCGGTCCAGAATCGAGTTCTGTCTTGTGGCGGAGATGACCCCAAAGGGAACGCCAAAGCCCACCGCAATCAGAATCGAAATAATAGCCAGCTTAAATGTGACGGGCAGACGCTCCAGAATGGACTGTGCCACAGGAAGTCCGGTATGGTAGGACTTGCCCAGGTCGCCCTCTGTTACGATACCATTGATATAGTCTGCAAACTGTACAAAGAAGGGCCTGTCAAGCCCCAGCTCCGCTTTCTTTGCGTCATACTGTTCCTGCGTGTAGCTGCCGCCCAGTTCTGCGGCCACAGGGTCGCCGGGAGAGAATCTGTTGATGGTAAACACGATCAGAATTACGCCCAGCATAACAGGAATGATCCAAAGCAGTCTGCGAAGGATATATTTTGCCATAAGATCACCTCAGTGTGGGATATATGAAACCGAAAGAATGAGGGTGCGGGTGAAGACCCGCACCCCTCGGTCGCTTTTTGTTGGGATAGTAGATCAGCCGGTGATAACGACAGCGCTCAGGTCGGGAGTACGGGCAACCAGACCGGGAACGTACTCGATGTTGCCATGGTACAGGTTGACAGCGTTGGCAGAAGCGATGGGAATGGTACGGCAGTTGTCGAAGATCCACTGCTGAGCAGCCTTGTACTCTGCGGCACGGACTTCTTCGTCGACAGTTGCCAGAGCAGTGTCCAGATGTCCGTTGAATTCGGGATCGGTGACGCTTGCAGCGCCATTGGTGTTGTACATGCTGATGCTGTCCATCAGGGTGGAGATCAGATAAGTACCGCCGCCGGTGCCGCCGATGGAGATATCGGTGCCGTTGGCCATAAGAATGGGAATTGCAGTTGCAAAGTCATAGGACTCCACGTTCAGGGTGATGCCGATCTCAGCCATGAATGCCTGAAGGATAACGGCAGCCTTCTCGTTGGAGGGGGTAGAAGGAATGACCAGCTTCATTTCCAGGTTTTCAACACCGGCCTCAGCCAGCAGAGCCTTTGCCTGCTCGGGATTGTACTCATGCACGCCGATGGAGCTGTAGTACTGCATGCCGGCAATGGCGAAGGAATCGGAAACGGTGCCCAGGGAACCGTAGACAGCGTTGGTGAAAGCAGTGTAGTCGATGGCCATTGCGATAGCCTGACGGACACGGATGTCGTCAAAAGTGGGGTTGTATTCGGGAAGCTGTACGGAAATAACGTCGTAGGTGGAGTACATCTGAGTCTGGACGTCCTCGCCGTAGACGCCGTCCAGAGCTGCCAGATAGTCCGTTTCGCCCACGTCCAGTGCAATGTCCAGAACGCCGTTCTCGAAGTCAGCGATCAGGGTAGTAGCTTCGGAATAGTGGCGGATCTCCACATACTCTGCATCAGGCATCTCTCCCCAGTAGGAGTCGCGGAGCTCATAGCTGGAATGGGAGCCTTCAGCGTTCTCAGTGCAGATGTAAGCGCCGGTGCCGCAGGGAGCGTCCCACCAGGAGTCGGGGTTGGCTTCCACATATGCCTTACATACAACGGATGCCCACTGGTCATTGGCCAGATTAGCCAGGAAGTCAGCGTCCACGGACAGGAGCTTCAGGGTCAGGACGTTGCCTTCGATGGTGCAGTTGTCGAAGTCAATGTTGTCATAGCCGGGGTCAAAGGTGTCGTTCTCATAGACGAAACGGGACAGGGAGTACAGAACGTCCTCGGGGGTCAGGGTGTCGCCATTGGAGAAGACAGCGTCGTCACGGATGGTGAGCTTCAGAGTGGTGTCATCCACCCACTCCCAGTCGGTGGCGATGCAGGGCTTGACCTCCTGGGTCTCGTAGTCCAGCTGAAGAACGGTGTCGTAAACCATCATCAGGCCGATACGGCAACTGGAAGCAAGGCAGGGGTCAAAGGTGTCGGTGGTGTCCATGGTGCCGACAGTCAGGGTTTCGGGCTCAGCGGAGTCCTCGACGGGAGCAGCTTCAGCTTCGATCTCAGGCTCGGTTTCGGTTTCGGTGGCGGCATCTGCTTCGGGAGCAGCCGCAGCCTCAGTGGACGCCTCAGCAGCGGTGCTTTCTGCAGCAGAAGCAGTGCTGGCAGCGTCACCGCCACAAGCACACAGACCGAGAACCATGGTCAGAGCCAGCAGCAGCGCAATGAGTTTTTTCATTTTGTTTCCTCCTTCAAAGAAAGTTCATATCAGGACATCCCGGTTCATTGGCCCAGCAGCGGCTCGGAGATTCCAGCCAGCGACAATGCCTTTTGAACCTGATGAAATCCACGGGTTTCTTTTCCTGCTTCAATGGCAAAGATGGTCTCTACCATGAAGCGGTTTATGGGCGTCGGTACGCCATACTTTTCACCCAAACGGACTACGGCGCCGTTGGTGAAGCCGATCTCCAGGGGCCTGCCCTTCTGGATATCGGCGGTGTATGCATCCACGATTCCGGGAGGCCAGGAATCTACACGACCTTCCAGGCCGGTAAGCTCCCCGGTGAGGACTTTCTTCCATTCCTCCTCGGTCTTTTCCTCAACGGTGACTCTGGGGGCACCGTCGGCTTCTGCCACTCGGAACAGCTCCAGTGCCAGTAGGGCAAAAAGCTTCTGCAGCTTGGGCTCCATGAATACAGAGCCAAGATGTAGCCCCGAAATGGTGGCGGAGGGCACGGAAAGGCATACTCTTGCCAGCTTGTCCCACTGATAGCCCCGGATCTGGGCTGTGGCCTCCGTGGGCCGAACCTTGCTGAGCATCTGGGCCACAGCCTTCGTCCGTTCCGTTACGGTTCCGTTTGTCTCACCCACATAGAAGTGGCCTTCGTGGCTTTCCATGTGGTCCGGAGCGATCAGCCGACCTCCGGCAAAGGTGGTGCCAGCGACAACACGGCCCTCTCCGGCCTGAGATACGAGATATTCCTCGTTGATGCCGTTTTGCAGGCTGACAATGCAGCCATCCTGCTTTAAATGGGGCAGAAGCCTGGGGATCACAGTCTCCAGATCGTTGGACTTAAGTCCCAGGAAGATTACGTCAAACTGTTCCTCCAGGGTCATATCGCCCAGGAATCTGGCCTTCACCGGAACACGGAAATCCGTTCCGTCACCGGTAAGTCGCAGACCTGAGGCGTTTAAGGATTCCGCTTTTTTCTTCTGGAATGCGGAGATCAGGGTCACATCCTCCCCGCCGTGGATCAAGCCTGCACCCACCAGACAGCCAATGGCGCCCAGACCAACTACAGCACATTTCTTCATTTTCTGTCCTCCCATACAAAAAAGATTGCCTTAAAAATGGGGTTATGCTAAGATAAAGCCGAGGGGGCTTCAATATGGAAATTCAACAGCTCATCTATTTGAAAGAAATTGCCCGAATGGAAAGCTTTTCCCGTGCAGCTGAAACGCTGCATGTGACTCAGTCCACGCTGTCGAAATCCATCGCAAAGCTGGAAAACGAGTTGGGGGTCAAGTTGCTGGACCGCCACGGCAGCGGAATCCGGGTCAACCGCTACGGTCAGACCCTGCTCCAGTATGGATCTCAGGCATTGGTAAACCTGGAAAGCGGTATGTATCAAGTCCGCAGCATGGCGGGGCTCCAGGATAAGACCGTCCGGGTGGGCGTCAGTGCGGATGTATTTATTAAGCATCTGGTACGGGACTTTATGCTGACAAACCCAGAGGTCTGCATGTATTGTCTGCTGCAATCCAAGGAGCAGATGAGTACCAGTCTGATGCACGGCACGGTGGATTTTTGCCTCAGTACGGATCAGATTCCCGGTGAGGATCTTGTATGGCATCCTATGTATGAGGATCATCTGACCATGCTGGTACCGGAATCCCACCCACTGGCAAACAGGGAATATGCCTATCTCAGTGACTTTGCCCAGGATCACTTTATTACGACGAATTTGGGCTATGGAATGAATAACGCCACCCTGGATCTGTGCCACATGGCAGGCTTTGAGCCAAAGATCCTCTATGAGGGCTACGATACCGATATCGCGGGATATCTCATCGGCGCAGGCCGGGCCGTGGAGATCACGCCCCACTCTATTACCGAGGGTGTCTCCGTCTTCCTTGCGCACGCTCCCACCTATAAGATTTGCCATGTGAAGCTGGCTGACAATTTCTCGAAAAAAACGATCGGCGTCACGTTCCGCAAGGGGCATCACTTTCCCGCCGCGGCGCTGTCATTTTACAACGAAATTGCAAGTTTTTATGCCTCTATAGAGTGAGTTTATCACCCATGGGCTGTGTTGTCAATTTCATAAAATTCATTAAATCTATGAATTATAAGAATATCAGGAGCCGGGCATCTTTTCGTATGCTCTGCTCCTGATATTCTGCTATTATATGGATTTTGCGTTTCTACGGAATGCCCCTGGACTTTGTCCACAGTGCTTCTGAAACACCCGATGAAGGGTGGATACGCTGCCCATACCGACCCGATGACAGATTTTCTCAATGGGCAGGTCTGTGGAGATCAGGTCCTGCTGGATCAGTTCGATCCGCCGTAGTTCAATGTAGTGACTGGGTGTTACGCCAAAACACTTCTTGAACTGGATCGATAGCAATTGGGGACTTAGCCCAAAATGAGCTGCGGCGCTTCCGGCCGAAAGGGTGTAGTCTCGGATGTGTTCATCTATATAGTTCTGCACATCCAGGAACAGACTGCGAGTATCTTTGGAGGCTTTTTTTTGCATATTCCGGAACATAGCCTGGACTACTTCCCGGAGATTCTCCCGCAGATGCTGCAGACTGGTGCTCTCAAAGATTGCCTCTGTCACTGATACCCCCTGGATCACATCGTTTCCAAACCGAGAGGATAGCCGATTCAGAATGGTGTCGAAGTAATACTGTATGTCCGTCATCAGACTGTCCTTTGAAGGTGGGATCCAGGCAAGAATGGCTTCGATTATCTCATCCACCTGGGCCTGGGCCGCACTAACGTCATCCTGGATAAAGGCTTCTACAAAGGCCATGCTGCCAGCTTCCATCTGATTCCACAGGCCAATGTGCCCTTTGGTTTCCAGCTCCGCTAATCGGGTCAGGATGCCTGCGCCGGATTCAATGTAATTCAGAAATACGATGGCGTTTTTCATTCGGATATAGCTGTGGCTGAGTCGTTTTAGCTCCGGTTGTAAACTGTAAACGCTGTATACAGGAATCCTACGCTGTTCCGTCAGATGCCCCAGGCATTCATCCAGAATTTCCGAGAGATGCCGTGAAAAATCGTCCTCAGACAACGGCTTTTTATCCCGAGGGATCAAAAGGGCTACCAACTGATTTTCAAGCTCTGCCGTGATGGCGAAGTATTTTTCTTCCGTCCCCCGGTGCAGCGCCTCCGACAGGATGCCGTAGGCTTCCTCCTGCTGAAGTACATGCTCCCGAAGGGTTTTGGGCGATCCACTGCCATAGGCTGCCGAGCAAATTAAAAGGCCAAAGCCGGAGCAGTCCAGTAAAAACTCTAATTCCGGGTCATTTAACTCCGGGGTTCGGTTCAATTGATCGGAGTACAGTAGCAGATTTCCCAGAAGCCGTGCCGCGTAAGGGGTGTTAAATGGATCAAAAGGCGTGAAATAAGCCTGTTTGGATTCGGTGTGTGCCATGTTTATTCTCCATATTGGGTGATTTTTCTTATTAGTACCACAGTTGAATTAAAAAAACAAGATGTTTTGTTTTTGGGGTTTAAAATCTGGGATGTTTTTAATACTTGCCGATTGTTCCATGGAAGAAAGTATGATACACTCAAAATAACAACATGGATGCATCGCAACTTGACGATCAAAAATGGAGGTAATTGACTATGAAAAAACGTAAAGCGGTAGTCCTGTACGGCTCCCTCACCGGTAATACCGAAATGGTTGGCAAGGCCATGGCTGAGGTTCTGGAAGAATACGGCTTTGAAGTTCGCTGTGAGAAGATCACCCCCAAGAAGGACTGGGCCGCAAATCCTGTTTACTTCTGGGAGTATGACATCGTTGTGCTGGGCAGCCTGATCGTTGCCGGTCTTCCCTATAAGGAGGTCTATCAGCTCCTGGGCCTTACCGGCGGTCGTAATATTATGGGTACTACTTCCAACCCCAGTAATCCCGGTGATCCCGAAAAGAATCCCATTGCCCGTTTGATGAATCATTCCGGCGTTCCCGGCATCGTTGCCCCCTCCGTTGCCACCGGTTCCCCCGGCGCCAAGGGCGATCATCTTCCCACGATTTACGGCGTGGTCTATACCACCTACGGTGGCAGCGGTGTTGGCGAGCCTGAGTGCCAGGGTACCTTGGCCGTTCTGGAAGAACTGCTCCGTGTCAACGGTGTCCGTACCGTAGGCAAGTTTGCTTGCCCCGGCAAGGAGATGCGTCACGAGGCCGTGGACGGCTGTGCCAAGGAACTTGGTATCAACATTGCCGACGCACAGGCCATGCTCCAGCGCTGGAGCATCGAGCCCGAAGCAGAGGAGTTTACTTCTGATCCGGAAAAGACTGCCGTCATCGAAAAGTACATGGCCGTGGAGGATGACTACTCTATGCTGGAGAGCAACGATCCTCTGGGCATCGGTAAACCCGGCTCCACCTTCTGGCACTATGATATGGCCAAGCGCCCCTCTAAGCGTGACCTGACCAAGGCGAAGATCTTTATGGCAGAGATCATCGAGGACTACTTCCTCACCACCACCGGCGATCCCAGACCGCCCTATGCCATGTATACCTGCATCAGCTGATTTTCCTTTATATGCCCCCCAACAAAAACCGTTGCCGACGAAAGTCCGGCAACGGTTTTTGTGTGACGAAAGTTCCTTCTGACAGAGCTTTTGCTGCACTTATTTGCCTTTAGGCGAGAGGTTTTCAGGTTTTCCCGAGGCAGAGGAAGAGCGTGGCGATCTCAGCCCCATATGATACCCCTGTATCGAGATGATACGGGAGTATTTCCCCGTCGTACCCTTGCTTTCTTTCCGTCCAGAATTTATAATAAGGAAAACCCTAGAAAAGGCAGGTCGTTTTTATGCTGGAGAAGCAATCCTATACGCATGTATTTTCACCTTTGAAGATCGGGCCGGTGACGCTGAAGAACCGGCTGGGCTTTGCGCCCATGGTCTGCAATCAATGCACCATTGACGGCACCGTTACCGATGCCATGGTAGAATTCGTTACCATGCAGGCGCGCTGCGGCGTTGGCTATGTGACCATCGGCGACACGCAGGTGGATGACGATCTGGGCGGCGCTTTTATGGCAACGATGAACATTGCCCGGCATACCAGTATTCCCGGTATGATCCGTCTTGCGGAGGCTGCCCGGTACAACGGTGCGGTACTGTCCGTGGAGCTGAATCACTCCGGGCGAGGCGCCAAGGATCATCTGATCTCCGGTCCTGCCATTGCGCCTTCAGCAGTGCCTTTTCCCCGATGCAGCCAGAATGTGCGCCCCATGGACGAGGAAGATATGGCACGGGTGAAGGAACAGTTTGTCACTGCTGCTCAGCATGCGGTATCTGCCGGTTTTCCCATGGTGATGATTCACGCTGCCCATAACAATCTGTTGGGACAGTTTCTCTCTCCCTTGAGCAACCTCCGTACGGACGAATACGGCGGAAGCCCGGAAAACCGCCGCCGCTTCCCATTGGAGGTCATCCAGGCTGTCCGGGAGGCCGTAGGGCCGAAGGTAGCCATTGAACTTCGTGTTTCTGCCACGGAGATGACCCCTGGCGCTCTGGAGCTGGAGGAATCTCTCGACTTCATAGAAGCCGCACAGGGATATGTGGATCTGATTCACGTTTCACGAGGTATCGTCTACAACGATGCAGGCATCTACACCCTGCCCACCTTCCTGCGGGAACCCATGCTCAACGTGGAATATGCCCGAAAAGTCAAGCAGCGAGTGAAAAAGCCTGTGGCCACCGTAGGAAATTTCAGTACAATCGATGAGGCAGAGCAGGTCATCGCCTCCGGTGCGGCGGATGTTATCTGCATGGCACGGGCGTACCTTTCCGACAATCAGATGGTGGACAAATGCCTTGCGGGACGTCAGGAGGACATTCGTCCTTGTCTCCGGTGTCATCGGGGCTGTATCGACAACTCCGCCCGGGGCAAGGCCATTCACTGTGCCGTAAATCCTGCCCTCGGTTTTGAGCAGGACATTCGCGCACTGCCCCTTCCCAAAGCCGCAAGAAAGGTTCTTGTGGTGGGTGGCGGACCGGCAGGCATCACCGCCGCTGTGACGCTGACCCAGCGGGGCCATCAGGTCATTCTCTGCGAGCGCTCTGACCGGCTGGGCGGTCTGCTCATTGACGCGGCAGCGCCTTCCTGCAAGGGATATATGAAAAAATATCTTGAATGGCTGGTCCATTCCGCCGAAACCTGCGGTGCGGAAATTCGTCTGAACACAGAAGTAAACGCAGATATGGTGGAGGCCTTCGGCCCCGATGCAGTCATCGTTGCCACTGGATCCGAATATCTCCGTCCGGGCATCCCCGGCATTGACGGCGGAAACGTGGTAATGCTCCATGACGCTGAGGCCGACCACAGTCTGCTGGGCAAGGATATTTTGGTCTGTGGCGGTGGTTCTGCCGGCCTGGAATGTGCCTTGAGCCTCCGCCGGGAGGGACACAATGTGACCGTTTGCGATCTGCTTCCGGAGGAACGGTTTGCCGACGGAATGCCCTATTTCCCTCGACTGGATCTGATGCAGTGCCTGAAGAATGAAGGTGTGACCCTTCTGCCGGAGCATCGCATCCTAGAGTTCACCGGGACCGGCGCGGTTCTGGAGACCCGGGATGGCCAGGCTGCGGTCTCCGCGGATACCTGCATCGTAGCGCTGGGAGTCAAGCCCCGGCGGATACTGTTGGAGTCCCTTCAGGAGAAGTATGCCCGGGGTGTCATCCCTGTAGGTGATTGCGAGGGCGGGAATAACATCTATGATGCCACCCATACGGCTTATTTCGGTGCCCTGAGGGTGCTGTAGGAAACAGGAAAACCGGGCGGCTATGTCTAAAGTCTAGCCTTTGGGCGTGGCTTCAAGGAGCAAGACGTATTGGCTTATGGCTATTCACAAAGCCTTATCTCACAGAGAACCGAATACGAAGGACCTGTTGCGGCGAACGTTGCAACAGGTCCTTTTGACTGAGAGAGGCGTTTTTTAGAGTAGAGCTTTCACCGATTTTCTTCAGGATGCAGACCTCGAAACGCTCATTCCCCAGATCTATGGCGCTCATCGAAGTATAGCTGAGGCGTGGCCTGCACATATTTCTGGAAGGCACGCCGCATGGAACGAATATCGCCAAAGCCGCTTTGGGTTGCGGCTTGTGCCATGCTGGCACCGCTGTCAATGAGGGCTATGGCGTGATCCAATCGTTTCTTTTGCAGCAGCTCCAGTAGACTGCTGCCCGTGCAGCGCTTTACCTCCCGGGTCAAATAGGAGGGATTGAGCTGAAAGACCACGCTAATGGATGCCACGTTGAGATCAGGTCGGGTATAGTTCTCGTCCACATAGCTGAGCAGCGGATTCATCCATTTGGGATTTTTCTGTTGCTCCGTATATGCCTTGATATGGGTGAAAATCAGATCTATTTTCGAGCGAAGATCCTCCAAAGTCAGATCTTCCTGGGTCAGGGATTTCTGAAGATGGAACACCTCGTCAAAAACCGCTACCTGCTCTTTTTCCTGGAACTTTTCAAGCGTGATGAGAAGCAAGCCCAGCTTTGCAGACAGCTTGTAGCGCAGGGAGAAAAGCGAGGGGACCGCATGGCGGAATTCCTGGTCGATCATGCTTTGCAGGATTTGACGGGCCTGTTCGTATTCCCCCAGCTCAACGCTGCTGAGATATTGCTGCTCCATCCGCAGCATCGTATAGTCTCCGTTATTGTCCGCTTCTGCCATTTCGAAATCGTGGTAACAGAGTACGGGTACGTCGATTCCCATTACCGCGCGATAGTTGTCGATTTCCAGGATCTCCTGATGGGCATCGGGAATGCCGTCAACACCGTGATGTGGTCGGCTGATGGCCACAAAGACCTCGATTCCGTGGTCCCTGCTGAGGGCATCTGCCAATTCCAGGGCCTTTGCGTTCAGTGAATCTATGAAATTGCCGGGATCCATCTGTTCCGGCAGGGCGCCGGAGACTCGATCCATTTGCAAAATCGCCACGATCCCGGAACCGCAACGGGCCGAAACCGCAAAGGAATCCGGGTAGCATTGCCGGATCAGACCGGAGATGCCGTCCTCATATATGGCTTTAAAGTCCACAGGGGGAAGCCCTATGTCATCCGGGGGCCCTTCGGGGGCTGGGGGCAGCATAAGTACGTTCACATACAATTCGATATAGGAATCCTTTGTCAGATCGATCCCTACTTCGTGGAGATCCGCACGGATCTTCTGGCCGGAGACAAACTCTCCCCGGAGCAGATGTTCCATTAGTTCCTGCTGCCGATATTTCAGGCACTCCTGCCGCAGCCGGGCATTTTCCGCCTGAAGAATGCGGCATTCTTCCTCTAAATTTCTTACCTGAGCCATGCGAATTCCTCCTGTTTTGCGTCACTGTAATTATACCTGTAATTCCAGATGGCTTCAAGAGCCTTTAGTCAAATTCTGGCTTGAAATCTCCAATTGTGGTTCTTTTTCGGCCCCCCTCCATCATATATAATTATATTGTTCACTGGATGTATTTTACATACGCACTAGGAGGGATATCATGCGAAAAAAAGACTTTACAGCGGAGCATCTTCTGACCCGCTGGGAAATCCGCCGCGAGGTCCAGAACATTATGGGTAAGTATTCCCAAAGCTATTGCATCAAGCAGGAGGGCGCTCTGGCGAAATTCTGGAGCAGCCGTGAGGATGTGAGCCTTGGTGTCAATGAAGGCTATTATCTGGGCCAGGAGGCGGTGAAAGGTTATTACAGCGCACTGGCTGAGGAAATCGCTCTGGCAAGCCGACTCATTAAGGCCCGCTTCCCGGAGAAACTGGGGGATAAATCTGACGAGGAATGCTTCGGCGTTGGGCAGATATCCTACCGTCCCATAGATACGCAGGTGGTGGAGGTAGCTGACGATCTTCAGACTGCCAAGGGACTTTGGGTGGTTCGTGGCCTGGTGGAAAAGGTCACAGAAGCAGGCCCTGTTTCCTTCTGGGATTTCAGCTATTGGGCCGTGGACTTTATCCTGGAGGACGGCACCTGGAAGATCTGGCATATGCTGGACCTCCATGAAGTGGATTGCCGCCAGGGTCTCAATCTGACGGACACGCCGGAAGCGCTGCCTGTAGATCCCGCTTTTGCGGAGATGGCTTCCCTGCAGTTCCCGGCTCCTACAAAGCCCTGCACCCTGCGGGAAACCTATCGGGCCGATCGCCCCTTTACCCCCTCGCCTCGGGTACCGGAGCCATACAAGACCTTTGCTGAAACCTTCAGCTACAGCGTGTAAAGGAGGCAGAATCCATGGCAGAAATGAATTTACATTTGACCCCTGAGGAGCAGGTTTGGCGGCTCTGGGACAAGGAAGAGATCAAGGATCTTTTAAACCGCTATGCATACTATACCGCCAACGATGACCGCCGCCGTTGCATCACGGAGCTTTGGGTCTCTAAGGAAGAAAATCTGGCAACTGCGTCTCTGGGCTATAACAACGGCTATTACGTAGGCCTGGAGAATATCATAAAGCACTATGTGAAGGATCAGTATGATGCCCGCGTGGACAACCTGAAGCTGTACCATGAGAAGAAGGGCGTGGAGCTCAGCGAGAAAAACCTGGGCTATGGCGCATCCTTCGTTCACACAATGAATACGCCCTACATTGAATTGGCAGGGGACGGCCTTACCGCCAAATATATCGGCTACGATTGCGGTCTTTACTGTGTGGGCGATGCCGAAGGCAGCTCTGACAGCAACTTTACCTTTGCCAAAGTCTTTGCGGATCTGAAAAAAGAGGATGACACCTGGAAGATCTGGCATCTGCTCATTACCTACGATCACATTATCCCCGCCGGCAAGTCCTACGGCGATCTGGATCCCGAAGCTCCCTGGGGCGCAGACATTGTCGAACAGGCCTGCGGCGATCCTACGATCCGGGATGTGGCTTATGACTCTCTGTACGGCTGGGTAGACGTCTGGGAGCGCCTGCCCCGACCCTATTACTCCTTCGACAACACCAAGGCCTACAACGCAGACGGAAAGCCTGCCTGCTATAAGATTGGCCTGTACAAGTAAGGGAGGGAACGAAATGATCTATCAGAATCTGACCTTCGAACAGCGCCTGCACAATGCAATCGGCGCTCAGGAAATCGAACAGGTCAAAGCCTGGCATGCATACACCCACGGCATGGGCTATTCCAAGGAGGAATGGGACGCCATCTGGTATCGCGGAGAAGACGTGACCTGGGCACACTTCTTTGGACGCATGGTAGGCTGGGACGAAGTCTGGTTTGGCTCCGTTATTAACCCTGAGGAGGGCTATTACGAGCGCTATTGCAACCACATCCTGAACTATAAGGGAGCTTCCTACTTCGATGCACGCAGCGTAGGCTGCACGGCCCTACACTGTCTGGCCTCCGGCGTTATCGAGGTGGCCGAGGACGGAAAGACCGGCAGAAGCTGCTACCTGACCCCCGGTACGATGATGGCCAGAATGAGCCCCAATAAGGTCCGTAACGGCGGATTCCTCTGGGAACGTTATGGCTCTGACTTTGCCTACGATGAGACGGATGGCAAGTGGTACTACTTCCACGAGCATGTGTGCCCCGATGTCGGATCGGAATACGGAACAAGCAACTGGGGACAGAAGATGTACGATGAGGAAGTGCATCCCAGACCCGGTTTCGGTCCTCCGCCCCAGGAAGAGAAGAAGGCGGATGCAGGCCCAGGCGGCGAAGGCCAGGGCGGTGCCCCCGGCGGATTCCGTCCCGTGAAGCCCAGGGGACAGTTTGGAGGCCCTCCCTGTACGGATGTGGGTCCTCTGCACAACAATGCATCTATGACCCAGCTTGTTCAGAATACGGTGCCTTGGCCGGAGCCCTACAAGACCCTGGACGACGAGAATTCCTATGCTCCCGGCCACAACGACATCACAAAACGGTATTCTGCCTTGGCATCCATTGTTAAGGGCGGCGTCCGTTTGTAAATTAAGGAATGGAGGAATTGTTAATGAAGAGACTAATTTCATTGCTGATGGTTTTGTGCCTGCTCTTTGGCCTGGTGGCCTGCGGCAGCTCTGAATCCGTGGCAGAGTCCACCCCTGAAAGCGCAGCGGTGGAAAGTACAGTCGAGGAAGCTGAAGTAGCTGCTCCTGTGGAAGAGGAAGCAACTGCAGAGGCCCCCGAGGAAGAGGCTCCCCCCGTGGAAGAGTCCGTGGTGGAAGAGCCCGTAGCGGAAGAACCCGCAGAGGAAGGACCTGTGGTGCTGGATTCCCTGAATTATCCCGTAGCGGATGGTTCTGAGACCCTGACCTACTGGTACAGCTATCCGCCCTTTGTGCCCAATTTCCTGGACGATGTATCCAATAAGGAAATTTATCTGGCAATTAACGAGGCTGTGGGCGTGAATATTCAGGTAGTTGGCTTCTCTCTGGTGAATGCCTCTGAGCAGTTCCAGCTAATGATCGCCTCCGGCGACTACACCGATATTATCTATGGCTTCGGTTCCCAGTATTCCGGCTCTGTAGAAGGCGCTGTGGAAGACGAGATTATTATGGATCTTTCCGACAAGCTGGAGGAATTTGCACCCGATTACTGCAATTATCTGTACAGCGACGAAGAGGTGAATCTGGCTGTACATACGGATGCAGGTTATATCCCCTCCTTCTGCGGAATTAACGACGAAGCCCGTTCCGTCAATGGTGGTCTGATTATCCGTACCGACTATCTGGATGCGGTTGGCATGGAAATGCCCTCTACCTATGAAGAACTGGAAGAGGCTCTGATCGCGTTCAAGAATGAGCTGAATGTACCTGCTCCTTACTGGAGCAATCCTGCTGGCTATGTGGTGGAAACCACTGCAGGCTACGGCATTTCTCCCGGCTTCTATGTGGAAGACGATACTGTAAAGTATGGCTTCTATGAGGACGGCTTCTATGACTATCTGACTATGATGAACCGCTGGTTTACTGAGGGCCTGCTCTATTCCGATTTTGCTGCCCAGTCTGCTTCTCAGCAGTTCCCGCCCAGCGATATGGTCAATAACAGCCAGGTTGGCGTATGGTTCAACTCTCTCAATGAGATGCGTTCCTACAGCAGCGAGACCTCTACGGATCCCAACTTCGCAATCTCCGGTCTGCCTGTGCCTGCCGGCGAAGAAGGTGCAACTACCCACTTCTCCACTGTTACCAGCAAGGTAGATACCAGAGGCGGCAACTTTATCTCCACAAACTGCTCCGATCCTGAACTGGCCATGGCATGGTGTAACTACTGGTACACCGAGGAAGGCTGCCTGCTGGCCAACTACGGCATCGAAGGCAAGTCCTGGGAGCGAGATGCCGACGGCAATCCCCAGTTTACCGATCTGGTTGTAAACAACCCTGACATGGCATTTGATATTGCGATCTCCGTATATTGTGAGTTCAACGGCGGCGGTTATTATATCCTCAACGCCAAGACCGACTCCAACTACACTGAGGTTCAGCTGGAAGCTCGGAAGAACTGGCTCACCAACTCCGACACCGCTTGCAACTATCCCGGCTATGCATCTCTCAATGCAGACGAAAGCTCTGTATACTCTACCTACATCGGTGATATTACCACCTATGTGGAAGAGATGTCCCTGAAGTACATTACCGGCGGCGAGCCCCTCACGGAGGAAAGCTTTGCTACCTATAAGCAGACCATGGATGACTTTGGTATGCAGGAGTGCATCGAGGTATATCAGGCCGCATACGACCGTTACCTCCAGCGCTGATCGTTGAAACGGTCCCCTCCGGGAATACAAATCCCGGAGGGGATTTTCAGAAAGGACGAGAATATGGCACCTGAATATAAGAATTTGCTTTCTCCCATTCTGGTGGGAGGACGGCTGCTGAAAAACCGTCTGCTTGTGACCCGCAGTGTCTCCGGCGCATTCCAGGGAGATGAGAACTATCCCGGCGAGGCAATGATTACCCATATGGCCCAGTTGGCCCGGTCCGGGGCCGCGGTGGTGACCTGTCAGGGCGCCGACTGGAAAAGTGATCCCTTCTTTGGAGATGCCGGCGGAGGAATGGGCCCCGGTCCCGGTGGCCCTGCCGGCCCGGATATCTGGGGCGTTGGCAGCTTTGGCGGCCCAGGCATGGGAAACCTGGAGGCGGAGACCCGGGGATGTAAGCTATACTACTCCCATATGACGGACGAGATCCATTTCTATGGCTCTCTGGCATCTGCTTCTATGATGGGCATTGAGCCGAGGAATCTGACTCTGTCAGAGATGCCGGCGGGGCGTCCAATGATGGGTCCGCCCATGAAGACCCATGTGGCAAGTACGGAGGAACTGGATCATCTGGTGGAGCTGCTGGCCCAGAAGGCCTATGCATTCTATCAGATGGGCTTTGACATGGTCTGCTTCTATATGTCCTACGGGAATTCCCTGCTGGCCAAATCCCTTTCTCCGGTGCATAACCGCCGTACGGACAAGTATGGGGACAAGCTGGCTTTGACCCAGGCCGTATTTGGTCGGGTGAAGGAACTTTGCGGTCAGGACTTTCTCATTGAGGCCCAGGTTTCCGGTGAGGAACTGGGCGGATATACCCTGGAGGATTTCCTGGGGTACTGCAAGGGCTGGGAAGGCCTGGTAGATATTTTGCAGCTCCGTGCCCCGGATATGGATCTGGCCCATCCCACGGGCCTGAACTATACCGAGGAGCAGGAACCCCTGACGCTGCGGTACTCTGAGGCCGTTAAGAAGGCCGGTATCAATATCCTTACAGCTCCCAACGGCGGCTTCCAGGATCCCGCCTTTATGGAGGAATGTATTGCCCAGGGAAGGGCAGACCTGATTGCTGTGGCAAGAGCCTTTATCTGTGATCCGGAGTATGGTGAAAAGCTTAAGCAGGGCCGGGGAGAGGACGTGGTGCCCTGTCTCAAGTGTAATCGTTGCCACTGCCGTGATAATGTTATTTGTTATGTCAACCCGACTATGGGCCTTGAGCATAAGATCGACCGGATGATCCCGGACAGCTCTGAACCCAAGAGGGTGGCTGTGATCGGCGGCGGTCCTGCCGGTATGTGGGCTGCATTGGAATGTCGCAAACGAGGGCATCTGGTAGACCTCTATGAAAAGACGGAAAAGCTTGGAGGCCAAATGCTCCATGCGGACTACGCAAAGTTCAAGTGGCCCATTCGCCGATTCCGGGAATACCTGGAGAAGCAGATGGAGAAGCAGGGGGTCACTGTATACCTTGGAAAAGAAGCCTCGCCTGGGGAAATTCAGGCCATGGGCTATGATGCGGTGATTGCCGCAGTCGGTGCAGTTCCCAAGAAGCCTGCCGTTCAGGGTGCGAATTCCGCGGACGTTCTGACGCACATAGCTGTTTTCGGCGGGGAGGCTGCCCTTGGAAGCCACGTGATCGTGGTGGGCGGCTCTGAGTCCGCCACGGAGACAGCCCTGTATCTGGCCCAGTGCGGCCATCAGGTTACGATTCTTACCCGCCGGGAGCGCCTGGCAACCGACGCTCAGTTCTCGCACTATTACAGTGGGCTGGAGAATGCTCTTAGGGAGCAGAAGCAGCTTCGGGCGATTACCCATGCGAAGACTGTGGCGGTTACAGACCGGACTGTCACCTATCTGGATGCAGATGGCGTGGAAGTGACCGTGGAAGGAGACTCCGTTGTGGCCTGCGGCGGAATGCGGCCCTTACAGCAGGAGGCCGTAGCGTTTGCCGGTTGTGCCGACCAGTTCTTTGCCATTGGCGACTGCAATCGGGTGGGGAATATTCACACATGTACAAGAGGGGCCTTCTCTGCCGCAGCCCAGATCTGACGGAGTCGGGAAAGCGCTGTTCTGGGGATTTCGGAGCAGAGAGCTGCAGCCAGAAGCAGAAGCCGAGGTGTAGCTAAGAATTAGACAGGAAAAGCCTCGAAGCATTCTTGATTGATATGCTTCGAGGTTTTTTGCTGTGTTTCTAAAAAATGGCTAGGAAAGGTGTTTACCGCGCTCCGGTTTTGGAGTATAATCCAACTGATCCATAGGGCAATCTCTCCTTGGTGATGTTGTTTTGGTCGACTACATTCTACCACGAGAGAGACCCCTATGGGTTTTCCATTCAATGTTCAACTTGATTATACAATTGGCCCTAAATCAAAAAATGATCTGAGGAAAATTATAGAAACCATGGATAATAAATAAGACGTTACTATGCAAATATTATGTTAACCTCAATGCGGTGTTGGCGGCGGAAACCTGTCAGCTACTGAGTTGAGGTCGTACGGTGGAAAGGTAGTCCGCCTGCCTAAAGCAGGCATTCACGCGTAAGCGTGCGTTGGAAGTCCGTGACTATTGGTCATGGGAGGGGTCAAAATATCTTCTTTGCTGTTTTTCAACATCATAAATTTGAAAAGTCGGTATTCGGCTTTGACCGCACAGGTTGATTCTGACATCAGATACCCCTAGGTTTTCCGTCTAGGCCTCCGGCTCCGCCCGTCATTCAAACAGACCGTTCCGACACACAGTCAGAACGGTCTGTTTGTTTCAAATATTGGAATCTGGCAGTGGAGAGATCATACCGTTGAAAAACATAATGTGGAAAGACATCATCAGCTGCATGATCATCTCTCCGTCATCCAGAGAGGGAGCATCCAGAAACTGCCTGATGATCCCCATTCTGTAATAGAACGTGTTCTTATGTATTTTTAGTTGTCTGGCCGCTGCTTCGGGATTGCGCATATGTCTGAGATAGGCATACAGCGTCATCATAAGATTGGTTCCATGTTTCCGATCATATTCCAGAATCGTCAGCATAGCAGGGTTGATACTCTTTGTGATGGTCAACTGCTGCGAGGCCAAATCCAACATAACGTATGTCATGTATCTTGCAGCAAAGTACAGTTCCACCTCCGGTCGCAGACGGCGTCCCAGATCCAGTGTCCGTTGGGCATCTGAAAAGGCATTTGGAATCAGGAACAGATCGGTACAGCTGAGGCTGCAACTGGCTTGCAGCCCGAAGCGGGACAGACGCATACTCAGATCTTTCTCAATTTCATCTCTCCACGGGGCTTTTGTGGTGGTATCCACCAGGAATATCAAGTTATTGTTGTGAAAACAGAACATGGGACAATCCAGCAGCTCCGTTACAAATTCAGCCGCAAGGGCAGAGGAGACATCCATAGTCTCATGGGCCTGAAAGTCAATCAGCATGATACAGAATTCTTCCGGAGGCGTGAAGGACATCTGCTGCAGTCGCTGATGTAGCAGGTCCCGATTGACGATTTTCTCATACAGAAGCTCTGTGAAGAAATTAATATACACACTGCTTGTCCTTCTGTACAGCATATTCCTCGGACTTTGCGCCGAAAGCCACAGATCCAACGTTTCAAGTAGGGTATGGCAAAGCGGAAGACAATCCTTGTCCCAGCTATCACATCGATAGGCCGCAACAATGATCACCGGAATGCTCTGCCGATATACCGCGCCAATGATCCATTTCCGTCCATCCCGGTCAGTTTCCACAACGGGCTGATGCGGGGACATTCTGTCCAGGGGATGCAGTTTTCGGATCAGAGGTCGATCTTGCTCTATGGCCAGAATCTGACTTGCCAGAAGCGGGTTTAGATTTCCGTCCAATATATACACGCTGTCATCAAAGTTTTCTTTTGCGCAGGTCAAAAGCTGTTCGAGGTTTTCAAAGTTTAGTGCGCGGTACAGCGCCAGTTGCTTCTCTTTCAGCATCCCTACCCCTCCTTGGTCTGCGGTCACAATAATTTATCGGATTCTCCTTAATTATTGTATCACAGAACAAATACAAATGAAACAGGGTTTGCTATAATTAAATTAAAAGGAGGACTATAATGAAGAAAAAACGATTGTTTCGTATACTCCGCGCCGCAATGCTCTTTGCCGCAGGCGGATGCGGCGTTATGGGAGACGGTCCCATGATTCCGCCCGGCGCTCCGCCGGTACCGCCGGCAAAGCTAGACGTGCTCAAGGACTATCCGCAGATCAAAAACAAAGAGGCTGCCAGGTTCCTGTACAATTTCAAGTTGATCTCTGCGATCAAAGCAGGAGAGGCGTATCAGTTTGCTCCGGAAGCCCCTGCCGACATCCCCGCCATGGAAGCTGCCGTCCGGCTGCTTCTGCCAGAATTTCGCATGCCACAAGGGGAAATGACCCGGGATGAAGCCGCCGGAATTTGCTATGACGAAATGCAGAAGCAGGGGCTGATTCTGCTGCAGGATTCTTTCTGCTGTGATCGGTATACCGTTCCGGAGAATCACTTTATTGCTGCCCCTGCCGGCAAGCAGGTAACGCTGACGGTTGACGGCATCGAAACCCGGATTGAGGCCGGGAAAACCTACACCGGAAATGTCTGTTTCTCTGTTGTCCCCAGCTACGAGATTACACACATGTTTGATATGTATGAGGCCCGGACCGCCCTTTGTATCCAGGACGGAAAGGTGGGAAGTAGTTCTGTCAATGCGGCAATTTGCGACGGTAGATTCGATGCAGATCAGTCCCAGAATTTGGTCATACACTCCCACAACGATTACTTCAATCCCATCGTAATCGACAACTCCAGATATGAATTAAAAAACACCACGCTGGATTTGGATGGTCACGGCGGAGACGACTTTGCGGGCTACGGTGCTGGCATCATGGTCACCGGAGACTCTGAAGTCATCGTAGACGGCGCCCGGATTGACACCATTGGCTCTATCCGTACCGGTATCTGGCTTGGTGGTCACTGTAGCGCACTGATAAAGAATGTAACGATCCACGGCCACGATGGCCCAACCACGGATTTCCCGGTGGGTGTTATGAACAAGGTCCCCTGGCCGCTGGGACTCAAAGGAAATCTTCGTACCACAAATCTGCTGGAATGGGCAAACGGCACATATCTCAACTGCGATATTTTCAGCGAAAACTGGGGTGCTTTATCCACCGACGGTTCCTGGCGTGGATCAAAGCTGACCTGCATCAACACAACCGCCACAATCACCGGAGAAAGCGGCTACGGTGCCTATTGCGATATGGGTGTGGAGGATTACTTCTACGGAACAACCATCACTGTTCCCAGCTACGGTGTTGTCATCGGCGGCGGCTTCTGTGGAAGCACCTTCGGTCCTGCTAGCGAAGAAAATACAGGCAAGCTCTATCCGGAAATCCCGGAGGATCGCCGCAACGCTCCCACAGTGATTCATGCCCGAAAAAATGCAGTCCTTATTCACAGCAATCAGGGCGGCCACTGTACCCTTGAACCCGGAACCGAGTTTCACAGCGGGCAGGCAGTATTCCTGATCAAGAGCATGCCCGGGAAAGAGGTCACCACAAGGATTCAGGCTTCCGGTGCAAAGCTTTCCAGCGAAAATGGCGTACTGCTGCACCTGATGGAAAGTGACGATGCAGGTAATCCAAATCTCACAGGCTTCACGATTCCTGAGGTGATCCCTGTAAAAACCGATCTGGACGTCTCTGATCCGGACGCCGAATACACCCTGCACGTCCGGTTTGCAGACATGGCATTGCAGGGGGACATTTATAACTCCCGTTGGAAGGTCGGCCAAAATCTGTGCGTACATGGCGATGCGGTTCAGATTCACGGCTGCATTTCTTCCGCGACACAGTTCCATATCAACGTTGCCCCGGGCCAGCAAATCACACAGGACACTTACTACGAAATTGGTAATGTCGCGGCGGAGCCTGCGCCCACAGTAAGCAACGGAATGATCCTTGTTCTGGAGAACAAGAGCACATGGAGTCCCACGAAGGTATCCTACCTCAGCCGTCTGGAGCTCGGTGCGGACTGTAAGATCAACGGCAAAATGTATGTGGACGGTACTGCCGTTGAGATCACTCCCGGTAAAACCTATTGTGGAAACCTAATGATCCTGCCATAAGGATGCAATTGTAACAGAAATGGAGGCAATCACATGAAAACGATGAAGACAGATCTTCTGGTCATCGGCGCCGGAGCCGGACTTATCGGCGCGCTGAGGGCCAGCGAGTGCGGCGTGAATGACATTGTTGTTCTGGAAAAGCAGAAGCGTGTCGGCGGTGTCAGCGTCATGGCCTGCGGCGTCAGTGCTGTGGAGACAAAACGCCAGAAGGAAATGAACTGCTACCACACAAAGGGTGTTCTCTTCACAGAGATTATGGAAAAGTCCGGCTGGGCCGCAGATGCCCACGTGGTTCGCGCTTTTGTTGAGGTATCTGGCCGTTTTATGGAATGGGTGGAGTCCAAGGGTATCGTTGCAGACATTGTCCCGGAGCGTGACCGCTGTTTCCTGCTGAAGAACGGCTACGTCAAGCGCAACAGCAAAAAGACCGAGAATATGGGCGACGCAATTATTGACGAGGTCACTGCACAGGCAAAAGAGCGCGGTATTCAGATCCTGCTGGAAACCCCGGCAAAAACTCTGATTCAGGACGAGAATGGCACAGTCATTGGTGCCACCGCCACCACAAAGGATGGTGAGGAGCTGTCCATTGAGGCCAAGGCAGTAATCATTGCTGCTGGCGGCTTCTGTGATGACAGTGAGATGAAGAAAAAATACTGTGCAAGATTCTTTGATCCGGAGAAGCCTTGGGAGATGGATATCAACTTCCACACCTATACCGGTGACGGAATCAAAATGGCTCTGGCTGCAGGCTCCAGGCCGGATCCCCATGTGGATATTGTCGTGGGTGGTCCCTCGCATCACGGCCCCATGAGTATCAGCGAGGCTGCGCTGAATCCCCTTTCCGTTGTAGTAAACAAGATGGGCCGTAGATTCATGCCCGAGGTTTTGGGCAATGATGGTTATTTCGCCGCTGCCAATCAGCCTGATGCCACCTGCTATGCAATCTTTGATGATGCCGCCATTGAACCCCTCGTGGAGGAGCTTCGTCTCAACAAGCGCTATGTCCCCAACGAGAAGGAGATCCCTCGCATGGTTACCCTCCGCAAGGACTTGGAGGAAACCATCGCTGCCGGCTCTACGGATTTCCACGGCATGAAGAAGGTCAACGGAATTTGCCGTGCAGAAACCATTGAGGAACTCGCCGCCTTTATCGGCTGTGATTCCAAGGTGCTGAAGACCACATTGGACAACTACAACCGCTACTGCGAAAACGGCGTTGATGAAGAGATGTACAAGGATCCCCAGTATCTTCGCTGCCCGGTCAAAACCGCACCCTTCTATGCCATGAAAATGATGAGGTTTAATCAGTGTACCCATGGTGGCATCTCCATTGACGAGAAGATGCAGGTCATCCGGGACGACTGGCGTACACCGATCCCCGGCCTTTACGCCTCCGGCGACAGTGCCAGCGGTTGGTGTAGCGAACTGGGTTGGCTGGGCATGACATCGTTGACCTGGGCTTTGAACTCCAGCTTTATGGCCGGAGAAAACGCGGCAGAGTATATCTCGTCGCTTTGAACCTGTCTATAATTCATTTATAGAATACAAATTTCAAGGAGGTACTACAATGAAATCCAGAATTCTAGCTCTGCTTCTGGCAGCCGTTCTGATCTTCAGTTTTGCCGCTTGCGGTAGTCAGACTGTTTCAGAAAGCTCCACGTCTGCTGAGTCTGCTGCAGATGCTGAGGTCTCCACCCAGGAGGCTACTGAGGAAGCGCCTGCCGTGGAAGAGCCCGCCGTGGAAGCACCTGCCGAAGAGTCTTCCGCCGAAGAGACTCCTGCTGAGGAGACCCCGGTGGAGGAAATCCCTGCTCTGTTCGATTATGAGCTCCCCATTATCACAGACTCCCCCACCTACACCTTCCTCGTGGGTCTGAACCCCGGCGTATCCAGCTTTATTGACGGATACGAGGACAATCAGGTCATCCAGGAATGGACGAGTCGCACTGGAATCCAGGTAGAGTTTAACAACTCCCATCCCTCCGCCGCAGCCGAAAATTTCAATCTGCTGCTGGCTGCCGGCGATATCCCTGACATCACCGACAACGGTCTGAGTTATTACAATGGCAGCGTTACCTCTGCCATTGAGGACGAGATCTTTGTAAACTTTATGGATTACATGGATTCCTGCCAGAACTATATGACCGCTATCAATACCAATGAAATGATCAAGAAGGCTCTGACCACTGACGAGGGCTATGTCGCCGCACTGTACATGATCCGTACAAACAACTCCGCCGGCGAAGGCATGATGATCCGTCAGGACTGGCTGGACGAGCTGAACCTTGAGATCCCCTCCACCTATGAGGAGGTCCATGATGTGTTAGCCGCCTTCAAGAGTGAAAAGGGCGCTGTTTCCCCCATGCTTCTGAACAACTCCGGCACCTGGTCCATGGGCTCCTTCGGTTGGGGCTATGGCATTAACGGTTATATGACCACCGACCCCAAGGTCAGCCTCCCCCTGTACGTGGTGGATGGCGAGGTTCGCTTTGCTATGCTGGAGGATGAGTATGTGGATTATCTCACCATGCTGTCCCAGTGGTATAGCGAGGGTCTCATCGTGCAGGACATTGAGAGCATCTCCATGTTCCAGATGTGCACCCAGTCTATTATCAACGGCGAAACCGGTTACTTCTACTCCGCTTCCTCCATGCTGAGTACCTACAATGAGCAGTCCGCTACCGAAGGATTCCAGCTTTCTCCCGCTCCCCAGCCTGTTATCAACGAGGGCGACGCCCTCCACTTCGGTCAGGCCTACGACTTCGATTATGAAGGCGGTCAGGCTCTGGCAGCAGTAAACCACTGGACTGTTTCCGCTACTGCCGAGGAGCTTGAGTCCCTGCTCACCTGCCTGGACTACTTCTTCTCCCCCGCCGGTTCTCTGCTCGCCAACTACGGTGTGGAGGATGTATCCTTTACCTATGATGCCGACGGTGTCCCTCATTTCACCGACGTGATTACCAATAACGCCGAAGGCATGACCATGGATAACGCTGTGTATATCTACACCCTCCAGTATGGCGCCTTCATGGAAGACTACACCCGCTATGTGGACACCTTCACTGAGCAGGAGCAGGCGTTCGCCGACGCATGGAATGTTGCAATCGAAGAGAACTATTCCTACCCGGTGGATTTCGTTTCTCTGACCTCTGAGGAAAGCGACACCTATGCAGCAGTGTTCAGCGATATCAGCACTATGCTCACCGAGAACATTCTGAAGTTCATCACCGGTGCCAACAGCATGGACGAATACGATGCATTCCGTCAGCAGCTTGTGGAAATGGGGCTGGAAGACATCGTCCAGATTTATCAGGACGCTTACGACCGTTTCCTTGCAAGATGATCTAACACAATCATCGGGAGTGCTGTAAATGCAGCACTCCCGATTTTAAAAAGGAGTTATTATGAGCAAAAAAGCACTGGTATTGTATGGCTCCATCACCGGAAATACTGAGTTAATCGCTAAGGCCTTTCAGGAAGTCTGTATCGATTACGGCTTTGAAACAGATCTGGTGAAAATCGAGCCCAGCCGGGACTGGGACCAGGATCCTGTCTTTATCCGAGATTATGACCTAGTCCTGCTTGGCAGTCCTGTCATTGCCGGACTGCCCTATAAAGAAGTTAACGAAGTCATGGGTCTTCAGGGCACAAAGTGGCTATGTGGTCTTGAGAACATGAAAAGCAGCAAGCCGCCGGAAATGGGTCCCGGAATCCCCGGTGTCGTGGCGCCCCCTCAGGGCTATTCTGCTCCCGGCGCCAAGGGCGAATTCTGCAAAACCCTGTACGGTGTGGTTTTTGCTACCTACGGCGGCAGTGGTGTTGGCCCTGCGGAAGTTATCGGGGCCATTGAGGTTCTGGTGGAGCACATGCGTGTCAACGGTGTCCGCACAGTTGGCAAATTCGCCTGCCCCGGCAAGGAGCTCCGTCATGAGTCCGTGGACAATCTGGCAGAGAAGCTGAATATCAACATCGATCAGGCACAGGCACTCATGCAACGCTTTAAAGAGAATCCCGATGCAGAGGAATTCAAAGTGTACGATAAGCAGCAGCTCCGCATGCTGAAAAAGCTCTCCGGCACCAAAGATGAAGACAGCTTCGGAGAAGGCTTCCGCATGATGGGGGACAATGACCCTCTGGGTTGCGGCAGACCCGGCTGCAGAATGTGGCACTACGACTTTGAGCGTCGCCCCACCCCCCGCGATATCGCCAAGGCAAAGATCTTCCTGGAGGAAATCATTGAGGACCATTTCCTGACGATTTCCGGCGATCCCAGACCGCCTTACTCCATGTATACCTGTATTGCATAACTTTGTGAGAACGGCCCGTACTTAACCGCGGCCCAGGCTGCTATCAAAACTGGGGAGGCATAAGCTGTACTTCGAATTTTCCATCGGTTTCGAGGAAGCTAAGAAGTTCCGCCAAGCCAACGGACAGATCCTCCGCCGCAACCAGTGGCAAGACCTGACCTGCCAGGTTTATATCTAAATCACAATGCGCCTACCGCAACGAACGCGGTAGGCGCATTTTTTGGTGTGCTCAACGGCCGCACAAAGACAGGAAAAGCCTCGAGGTTTTATGCCGTATTTCAGTTGCTTATGTCAAATTCGGCCGTACTTTTCGGTTCGCCAATCCTGGATTACACCGTTCCAGTTCAGGCCAAAGGCGTAATCGTATGTATTGCCGTTACTGTCAGTATAGCATTCCATGTCAAAGGGAACGTCCTCAAACTGGCTTTCCACAGTTTCCATATTGGCAGGCATCTGACAGGGGAGCAAGCCTGATGGTTCGGCCTTGCCGGAGAGTATATCCATTACAGCCGCAGTCTGTACGCCGGAGTGAGCTACGATTGCGTCGCAATAAGGCTCGAACTCTGCGGGAATGGTTGGGCGGGAAAAAGTCAGCACCGCTATTACGGGCTTATTCCCCATCTGTGCTTTCGTGTTCAGCAAGGCATCCAAATCAGATTCGTTTGTGGTGGCGGTGGACTTTCCGCGATAGCTGCGGTTCGTGAAATCCTCGAACAGATCACCGCCTGCCAAACTCACAGTCCTTGCGGTATCTGCGGTATAGGGGCGATATTGCAGGCTAATTGGCAGATAACCGTTGCCTCCGGCTTCCTTATCTGCCCGGGACCATCCGGAACCAGATTCAGGAGATTCCATGAATACAACTGCGAAATCTGCCTCTTCCGGTGTTGCTACCAGGTCATAGTAATCCGCTACGATGGATTCCTTTACCGGCAGGTATTCCGCAGCCTCAAGGGCATCCAATCCCACTGCAAATCGCAAATCCAGGGCACTGGCCTGTGCGGAGCGGGTGCGATTGGGAATGTAAACCTTTTTCCGTTCGCTGATCGGCAAAGTGTTGTTGGTATTTTTCAAGAGAATAAGAGATTTTAACTGTGCCTCATAGCCGTTCATTCGCGCGTTTTGGTCTGCAAGAATCTGTGCGGAGCGATCTGCGTCTAAGTAGGGGTTCTCGAACATGCCCTGTTTGAAGCCATGAAGGAGCATGTGCTTTACGGTTTCTTCTAGCTTGCCTCTTACGTACGCTTCTCCATAGCGCTCTACCGCAATGGAGACAGCCTTCTGCATTGACTGGAAATCGTCATCGGCGCCATAGGTGCAGATTCCTGCCAGCCAGCCCTTTAGCCGTTTGGCTTCATCGGAGTATTCTTCAATGCCCCAGCAGCGACCGGTCATAAATGTGCCGTTGGCAGGCTCAGGAGTAATGCCAAAGTCGGAGAAGATACCCTCTGTGAAGCCAAGCCGCTTTCTCAGCAGCGTTTGCAGCATATAGGAAGAGAAACCGTTGCCCACATTTTCGCCGTTTTCCGGATCCTGACCATAAGATACGGTATAGTAAGGCATAATGTATGCGGCGGACTTTGTGGGGCCATTTAACTGAAAGGCGCCTTCGGCAAAAGGTTTCAGGTGCATTTCGAAATTACCGCCGGGATATACGGCGTATTTCCCGTAGTTGAAATGTGCGTCACGGCCACTTTCGCCAGTTGCCCCGCCTGGGAAATGCTTGGGAGTCGCACAGACACTGTCATAGCCCCAGCCATCCCGGATTTCACGGTCGCCCTCTGAAGTCTGCAAGCCGTCGATGAAGGCTCTTCCCATGTCAGTAACCAGCTTTACTCCTTCTCCAAAGGTCTGATAAAACCGATTCCATCTGGGTTCTGTTGCCACGTCGATCTGTGGCTCCAGTGCAACCGTAATGCCTGTAGCCCGGTACTCTCTGGAAGCGGCGGTTCCCCAGCCAAGGGCATACTTCGGATCAAAGGTTGCCGCAATACCCAAGGGCTCCGGCCACTTTGAAAACAGATCGCCGGCATTTCGGAAACTACTGGAACGGACAGAATCGTCGCTGTAGTTGACACCTTCATCGGTGATCAGTGCCGGGATTCCAAAGGGTAAGGACTCCATCTTTTCCTGAATCTCATTCCGCTGGGCACAAATGTCCTCTACGTCCACAAGCCCGTCCATAATGCCAAAGGCATGAATAAAGGATTCTTCGTAATCGTCTCCACCGCTGTTGGGCGCACCTAACAGGCGGTGCATGATGAGGCCAGCCATTTGCTGCAGAGAAAGGCGTTTGACTAAATCCTCGGTACGCTCTTCCGGAGAGCGTCGCCAATCTTCGTAGGGGAGCAGATTCCCTGTTCGACTGAGATTTTTAAAAAACAAACCATCCTGCTGTAAAATAGGTACATCGCAGTAGCCCAGAGTTGGACCATTGGGGTTTTGTAAGTAGCTAACGTTCACGATGGAATTCCTCCTGTTCATGAAATTTTGATGGTTCCGGCGCAAAGAAGATCCTGAGAACTGCCGCCCACAAAAACTTCTCTTTCGCCGGTAACCGGCAGCCATTTTCCCAGTGTGCCCCAGGAGGACACAGCAACTTCGGATGCCTTATCCCAGAAGCAAAGGTTGCGGGGGTCAATGTGCAGCGTAATTCTTTTGCATTCTCCGGGCTGTAGCGCTTCGACGCGCTGGAAGGCTACGAGCTGTTTTTTTGCCACCTGTGCATACGCGGGAACGGTGCCAGCACCTATGTAAACCTGTACGATCTCGTCCCCTGAAACGGTGCCGCTGTTTGTAATGTCTACAGAGACAGAAACGTTTCTACCGGAGATATTCACCTGAGGATTGGAATAAGTGTAAGTAGTATAGCTCAGTCCATAGCCAAACGGGAACATAGGCTTGCGCCCGGTAATGTCATACCAGCGGTATCCAAAGAAGATCCCTTCGCTGAATTCTACTACCAAATGATTGCCATCGTCAGTAAAACCATCGTGTCGGCGGATTTTATGCTCAGGGGTATCTGTGATCAGCGTGTCATCGTCATTCCGCGGCAGAGACTGAGCCAGTTTACCGGTAAAGTTTCTCTTTCCGGTAAGCAGATCAGCCAAAGCCCGTCCACCTTCCTGACCGGGAAGCCAGGCTTCAACCACCGCATCCACATCGTCGATCCAATGTTCCATGACCACTGGCACAGAGTTGAAGAGGCATACAGCCACTCGGTTTCCGTGTTCCTTTGCGGTGCGGATCACATCTGCAAGCAACTGCTCCTGCTCGTCAGGGAGCCGAAGGCTTACAGTGGTCACGGGGAATGTCATCATACCGCTTTCCGCTTCCTTCTTGCTGTTAACAAAGAGCAGGACCTTTTTGTTTGTTGCTGCAGCTTTCAGTGCTGTTTCATAGTTCAGTTTCTTTTGAGCCGGGGTGATCCATGCCAGTCGCACCTGCAGATCCTTGTGCGGCATAGTTCCTCTGGCAAAGACGAGGATCGGATATGCTTTCTCGGCTTCCAAGTAAAGCAATCTGGACTGAATATCCATACCTTCCTTGGTAGGAACGATACCGCCCCAGGCCCAGTGGGTACCCTCACGGGTATTCGTGTTGCCCACGAACTCATAGTTCTCACCATCCAAGGCGATACGGAATGCGGTTTGACCACCGATGGCGTGGATCGCCAGCGTGTAGGTGCCGCTTTCCGGCACTCGGAGATAGCCCTTCCACGTATAGGCATCGCCGAAGCCAAAAGCGGTTCCCTCCGGGCCGTTGTGATAGGGATCGGCGGGATTTTCGGATTTGCAGAGAAATTCAATGCGATCATCCACACAGACTCGTGTGCCGGTTTCCTGTCCGGGCATATCTGCTGCCGCATTGGGCGTGCAGATAGAAACGGCCATATCTACCTCGTAGTGATCGTCGTCGGCATCATCCTCGGCAAATACGGGGACACCGTTGAACTCCTGGCCTGCGCCGCCGGGGCCAAAGTTCGGTGGGCATTCGCCGTCTGCCTCGGAGATTCCGTAAGAGCGAATAAGTCCGGGCTTTGTGCAAGCGGCATCCTGATACAGTGCGTCCTGAGGGATTGCAGATCCTACTACGTCAATGGCAACTGCCGAGGTTACATTGGGAAGTTGCTGGCCCAATGCATCCGCGGGACTGATCATGCGATTGATTCGGCCAAAGGAACGCTCCTGATCATATCCGGAGACCAGATTGACAGCGCCAAGGCCAATGGCTGCAATCGTATCCGTTTCCTGCAAAGGAAGCATCTGCGAATCGTTCTTGAGCAGCGTAATGCCCTTAATGTCAACTTCATATGCGGTTTCTGCATTTTTGTCCAAGAGGCCGTTTTTCACGTCCTCTGCATAGGTGTCCGTGGTGTGGATTGGAATGGTTCTGGTTTCATCAGCCATTACCTCACCGTCTGCATCCAGCCGAACCAGACTGAGATAACCACAGGAAGCGAGGCCATTGAGGACATGACGACAAGCGTTGTCCACGTCTGTCCATGTCATTTTTCCTTCGTCGATTCCTTTTAGAATACGCTCGTTGCTGTTGTACATGCCATAGGGCATCTCAATGTCCATACCCAAATGAGTGCAGAGCCGGTGCGTTGCACCCCAGTCGGACATGACCGCACCCTGAAACCCCCAAAGATCTCGCAGTACATACTGATGAAGATAGGAATTGGAGGCGGCCCATTTTCCGTTGATCTTATTGTAAGTACACATGATTGCGGCGGCACCGCCCTTGGCGCAGGCGGCTTCAAAGGGCCTCAGGTACATTTCGTGTAAAGTTTGCTCTCCGATCTGGCAATCAGCGCTGGCAAGCGGGGAGCCGGACTGGGTATATGCGGCAAAGTGCTTCAACGTGGCCACAGCACCCTCTGCCTGAATCCCCTGGGTCTGTTCCGCCGCCATTTCTCCGGCGAGCACGGGATCTTCTCCCAGCATATCTCTGCCCCGGCCGAAATGTGGGATTCGATTGATATCGAACTGCGCGCCTAACTGACAGTTGCCGGAGAAGGAGACATTTTCGCTGCCCATAACAGTGCCGAACGCGCGGGACAGTGCCGGAGACCAGGTCGATGCGAGAATTTGCTGTACCGGCAGACCAGTGGTTTCATATACAGATGTAACCCCCGCCGGGCCGTCATACATCCGAATTTCTGGAACGCCCAGCCGGGGGAGACCTGGCATATAGCCGCCATTTCCCATCTGGCCAACATCTTCGGGATTTTTTGCCTCACCGTGGCACAGACTCAGCTTTTCCTCCGGTGTCATTGCCCGAATCAATGCCTCAATCTTTTTCTGAGTTACTTCCTCGGATTCAATCCTGCGATCCTGTTTTCTGAAAAAATCTGGATAATTCATTGTGCCCTCCTGTAGCGTTGAAATGAAAAGGGCAGGCGCAAGCTTATGCCTTGCGCCTGCCGGGAAGCATCATATCAGCGCTGATAGTAACGATCCATTACGACCTGCTCGATGTCAATGGCATCCTGCAGACCGAGGCTGTAAATATAGTCGCAGTACTCACTCCAGGTGTCATCGTTGAGTTCAGCCTGTCCAGTGATGAACTTCAGCGTCATTTCGTTCACATAGGTTTCTACATCGCCCATGATTGCAGACTGCTCAGCACTCTCCTCAGCGGTAGGTGTGGTCATGTCAGGAACAATGTAAGCGCCGTCGTGTGCCCAGGTATCCTCGCAGGCCTTGGAGTTTTCGCTGGCAACCAGAAGCTCACGCTCCCAGATGTAGCTTCTCACACCGGAGCAGCCATCCAGGTAACGCCACATGGCGTTGGTAAAGGAAAGACCATCGGGATTGTCGGTGATCAGTTCGGTGAACTGAATTTCGCCGTTCTCATCATACACGAAGGTCTCGTTCTCGATGCCAAAGTTGTTGAGCAGCTCGCCCTCGGGAGAGTATGCATAGTCGATCCACTGAGCTGCCAGCTCGGGAGTCTTACAGCTTGCGGAGATAGCGACCCACTTGCTGGTGGTGCCGATGCGGCCGTTAACCTGTCCAACGTGGATTACGTCGTCTGCGTTCAGACGGGGTTCGGGGAAGCCGATGACATTGGCTCCGTCGATCATCTTTGTGAAGGTGTCGCAATCGTTGTACTGGCCAAGGAACACACCGGCAGTACCGTTGACGATGTTGGTAGTGTCACCCAGATTGATGGACATAAAGTCGGGGTTGACCAGACCTTCTTCGTACCAGGAGGACATGATCTCCAGATACTGACGATAGCCGTCCTGTACGGGGGAGTACATAGCCTCGCCATCGATCTGCATCCAGGAGTTGGTCACGCCGCAGCCTGCCAGGAAGTTGTACCACCAGCCGTAGCCGCTGGAGCCGATTTCGATGGGATAGGTTGCGCCCTTTTCGCTCTTGAATGCGACCAGTACATCATGGAGCTCGTCATAGGTAACAGGGACGTCCATATTCAGCTCTTCCAGCCAGTCACCGCGGCCGAGAACGCCAAACCAGGGCCACTGGGGATTGTCAGCGATCTGATAGAAAGCAATGATCTTGCCGCTGTCTGTACGGGCATTCTTATCCACGTCAGGATCAGCCTCAAGGATTGCCTTGTAGTTGGGGCAGTACTCATCAATGATGTCGTTGAGTTCGATGTAAATGCCATCCTCAACACCCTTTTCAAAGCCACCGGTGTAGGTGACCATACCGCCGGAAATCATGTCGCAGTAGTCGCCAGCGGCATACATAATGGCGCCTACTTCAGCCGCGGCACTTTCGCCGCAAACGATGTAGTCCACATGGATTCCGGTGCGTTTCTCAGCCTCTATGGAAACCAGAACCTCTGCGGGAGTGGCAATGCCAAGCTCGTCGCTGTTAAATCCGCCCCACCACTGTGTCAGGGTTGTGGGCTCGTCTACGAGAGGCAGCTCCAATCCACCGGTGGAAAGTGCTTCGCTTTCCTCTACAGCGGGTGCTTCGACAGCTTCCGGGGCTTCTGCTGTGGAAGTTGCTGCGGACGATTCAGCAACGCTTGCGGATTCTGTAGTTCCACCGCAGCCGGCCAGCAGGCCAAGCGCCATGGTCAGAGCCAGAATCATTGCCAAAATCTTTTTGCTCATAACAACATCTCCTTTTTGTGATTTGTACGTATTATCTGCATACACAAAGTGTAAGTGCATTCCTGTTGTGAATGGTTTATCCTTCCGTTGCTGCGAATACGCCTTGCAGTGCAGGATAAAGCATCCGGAATCTTTGATAGCATCTGGAATATGCGGAAACCAGAGGCTGCTCCGGTTCTACCGTTCCGACAATGCGGACAGTGGCTTCCGATGCGGACGCGAGACTGGTATAGATGCCGCGGCCAAACCCGGAGAGGATTGCAGCCCCCAGTCCGGGACCCTGTTCTTCCTCCAGCAAGTCCAGCCGGACGTTCAGTACATTCGCCAAAATCTCTTTCCATATATCCGACTGGGCCCCACCACCGCACAGGGTGCTTTTCTCAATCCGGAGGCCAAGGGCTTTTGCCGCTTCCAGCATATCGCGGAATGCGAAGGCGACTCCTTCCAGAACTGCCTGCGTCATATCAGACCGAGAGGTATCCATTGTCATGCCGACAAAGGTTCCACGGGCGTAGGGGTCGTTGTGGGGAGCCCGCTCTCCCATCAGGTATGGCAGGAAATAGACATGATTCTTTCCCAGTCGTTCTGACGAAATTTCGTTCTGGAGACCGGCATAGTCTGTGGTTTTACAAATTTCTTCAGTCCACCACTTCAGACAGGAGGCCGCCGAAAGCATACATCCCATGAGATGATATTTCCCTGTGGCGTGGCAAAATGCATGGGTGGCATTCTCCTTATCCATCAGGAATCTATTGGAAGGAAGGAACACGGTTCCCGATGTTCCGAGGGAAAGGTTGCACTGGCCCTCCTGCAAGCACCCGGTGCCGACGGCGGCTGCCGCATTGTCCCCAGCCCCTGCGACCACCGTAACTGTGGGGGGAAGGTTCAATGTTTCGGCTACAGCCGGGAGAATCGTTCCGATCACATCGTGGCTTTCGTGCAGCTCCGGCATATTTGCTTCTGTGAGGCCACAGATGTTCAGCATTTCCAGGCTCCAGCGTTTGTGCTGGACATCCAGAAGCAGGGTGCCCCCCGCGTCAGAGTAGTCTGTGGTAAATTGTCCTGTCAGCCGATAGTTAACGTAGTCCTTGGGCAGCATTACCTTAGCAATCCTGGAAAAGGCTTCTGGCTCGTTTGCCTTCATCCACAGTAGCTTCGGGGCGGTAAATCCGGCAAAGGCGATATTTCCTGTATGCTCGAGAAGGAACTCCTTTCCGATTCTATCATTGAGATATACCGTTTCTTCCGCAGTCCGGCCATCGTTCCATAGAATGGCAGGACGGATCACCTGATTGTCCTTATCCAGTGCAACCAATCCATGCATTTGACCGGCTACGCCAATACCGCCAATTCTTGCAGGATCGAGATCCTTCAGCAGTGCAGGCATTCCGTCCAGAATCGCATTCCACCAATCCTCCGGATTTTGCTGAGACCAGCCGGGATGGGGAAATTCTATGGGATAGCTGCGGCTGACGGTGTTTATGACCTGGCCCTGCCGGGAGAGCAACAGTAATTTTACCGAGGAAGTTCCAAGGTCAATTCCAATGTCGTACATGGCTTCGCTCCTTTCAGGAGAACAACACCTGGTTTACAATGCTTTCGAGATACTCCTGACGACCGGATCCGGGCAACTGAGGTGCGCCCATATTCTCTGCATAAGCAGCCAATTCCTCCAGCGTGGTTTCTTCGGAACGAATTTTCGCTCCGATCCCACTTTTGTAGCTTGCATAGCGTTCTTCCACGAAACGATCAATTCGTCCGTCCTCGATCAGTTTGGCGGCCTTAATGAGACCTAGCGCAAATGCGTCCATTCCAAGGATGTAGGCCTGGAACATATCCTCCGCAGTGTAGGAAGGTCTGCGGTTCTTGGCATCGAAGTTAAAGCCTCCGGTAAGTCCTCCGGCCTTCAGCACTTCGTACATACACATGGTTGTCTCATACACATCAAAGGGAAATTCATCGGTGTCCCACCCCAGAAGGTAATCCCCCTGATTCGCGTCGATGCTGCCAAGCATGCCATTGATC